>DASRTX010000571.1:0-2267 GCA_035655715.1 Myxococcales bacterium
CTGCTGCGTGGGACCGCGATTGCCGCCGGAGTGGGCGCTGCCGGCGTGGCTCTCGCCCTCGGGCAACCTGCCTGCGCCTCTCCTGGAAATGACCGCGGCCCTCGCGGTCGCTGTCTTGCTCCTGCGCATTCCGGAGGAGGCGACGCCGGGGGTGCGGGCCAGCGGCTTCTTCGTGCTCCACGGAGCCGCGCGCTTCAATCTCCAGTGGATCCGAACCGGCGAAACATCCTGGGGGCCGCTGACCACGACCCAGGTCCTCTCCCTGGCCACGGTGGCGCTAGGGGCGGCCCTCTACTTCTTCGTCACGCGCAGGGCATCTCGCGCGCGATCAGAGCCGCTGGACCACCCAGAGGACGCCCAGCGCCGCCACCGCCGCCGAGGCCGCCGCCGCGAATCGGGGCCAGCCACGGAGCAGCGCGCGTAGAAGGGGAAGGGCCGCCGCCACGATGGCGACTTGCCCGCACTCGACGCCCAGGTTGAAGGAGACCAGGGCGGAGGCGAGGGCTGTGCGGGGCAGCGCAAGCTCGCGCAGCACGGAGGCGAAGCCGAATCCGTGCACCAGCCCGAAGGCGAAGGTAAGCATCCAGCGGTGGCGGAGGGCCGACCCCGTCTTGCGCGTGCGCAGGGCCCAGAGGTTTTCCACGCCGACGAAGACGATGCTCGCGGCGATCAGCGGCTCGACCACGCGGGGCGAAGGGGCCAGCACGCCAAACGTGGCCAGCGCCAGCGTCACGGAGTGCGCGACGGTGAAGGCGGTGACGATCTTCACCAGCTCGACCAGCGTGCCGCCGAGCAGCAGGAGCCCGACCAGGAAGGCGATGTGATCGTAGCCGGTGAAGATGTGCTCGATGCCGAGAAGCAGGAAGCGCCGCAGCTCCGCCGCGAGCGAGCGAATGCGGCGCGCCTCGAACGAGGGATCGTCGGCCTGCGCCACCCGCTGGGAGATCTCGTCGGGCGCGAAGTCGATGCGCGAGAGGTGCGTGTGGCCCGGTGGCAAGGCCTCGATGAATCCGACACGGACGGAGAGCTGCTCGACCGGCTCGGGGCAGAGCCAGCGCGCGGTCATCGAAAGGCCGTCCTCGCCGTCGGGAGCCGCCGCCGCGCCGGGCTGTAGCGCGCAAGGGCGGTCCTGCGCCCTGATCGCGAACGACTCGAGCAACAGCCGCTGCAGCGCGGGCAGCTGCGGATGCGCGGGGTCGTCGATGCGCATCGTCGCGCGCAGGTCCCAGATGGAGAAGCGCAGCACGCCGGCCACCTCGCGGCCGCGCACCGACAGCTCGCTGAACGAGACGCTGGGCTGGTGCGCCAGCGCGGCGGGAGCGGCGAGGAGCAGCAGGCAGGTCGCGCGCATCACCGCGCGACGGGCAGCACGCCGGCGAGGAGGCGATTGTTGCCGTCGTCCCGGCCACGCCCCGGCGTGTTCAGCGGCAGCCGGTTCTCGCCCTGCGAGTAGAGGCCGACGAAGAGGATCAACGGGCGGCTTCCCGGCACGAATTCGAAAGAGTCGGCGATGACGTCGCCCGGCTTCCAGGCATCGGTGGGGAACCGGCCGCCCGCCGGATCGTGCTCGGCATGGATGCGCTCGCCGGCGCCGCCGGCGTCGTCGAGATGGACGAAGATGTGCCACGTCTCCATCTCGGCGCGACAGCGCCAGTACAAGGTCAGCTTGGATCGCTGGCCCGGCGCGAGCTGCGGCGGCTCCAGCTTGTAGGCCACCAACTCGGCGGCGTTGCCGAAGACCGCTCCAATGGGAACCACGTCCGCCGGCGCCGGCAAGAGCACGTCGCGCAGCGAGGCCCGGTCCACCGCTGTCCGGCGCTGCGCCACGGGCTCGTCGAAGGGGCGCTCGATGCAGGCAGTGCACAGGACCAAGGCGAGGAGCGCGCGCACGGGGCGCGCATTGTGCCGGAAGGCATGCTATTGCGCCACCGGTGGAACCGCTCGGCGTCATGCGCCGCCCGATCGATCCGGAGACGGGCTTGCTGCTGGGCGCGCTGGGGATCCTCTGCGCGACAGGGCTGCTCGAGCTCTCGCGAACGCTGGCGGAGGCGTACCGGGGGCGCTGGTTCGCGGGCAACGGTCGCGACCTCTTCCACGCCGGCGCCGCGGTGGTGATGGCGGCGGCGCTCTTCGCCAATGGGCTGCCGCCCGGGCTGGCGGCGCTGGCGGCGGCCAGCCTGACCGCGGTGGGCTTCTCCGCCGCCGCCCCGCTCCTGCGCGGCACGTTCGGACTGTCCGAAGTGGAGGTGGGCGCGATCGCCTCGTGC
>DASRTX010000572.1:0-3725 GCA_035655715.1 Myxococcales bacterium
CCGCAGATCTCGGTGTAGGTCGAGAAGCCGATCCCCCGGTACACCCCGCGCTCGCGCGCCTCCGCCTGCTCCCTGCGGAACGCCTGGTAGTCGAACAGCTTCAACGCCTTGTCGAGCGCCTGCTGGTAGTCGCCGCTGTCGTACATGACCGCGACCGGCGTCTGGTAGGGGAACTTGTCCTTGGGGATGAAGTTCTTGCGGCGGATCTCCAGGCGATCCATTCCCAGCGCGCCGGCGGCGAGGTCCACCATCCGCTCCACCAGGTAGCAGGCCTCGGGGCGGCCGGCGCCGCGATACGCGTCCACCGGCGTGGTGTTGGTGAGGGTGGCGGTCACGTCCACGTGGATGGCCGGCATCTGGTAGCAGCCGGAGAGCAGCGTTCCGTAGAGATAGGTGGGAATGGCCGGCGCGAAGAGCGAGAGATACGCTCCCATGTTGGCGTTGGTCTTCACCCGCAAGCCGAGGATGCGGCCGTCGGCAGAAAGCGCCATCTCCGCGTCGCTGTAGTGGTCGCGGCCGTGCGCGTCGGTGAGGAAGCTCTCGCGCCGATCCGCCGTCCACTTCACCGGCCGCGAGAGAGCGCGCGAGGCCCAGACGACCGCGCACTCCTCGGGGTAGACGAAGATCTTCGAGCCGAATCCGCCGCCCACGTCGGGGGAGATGACCCGCAGCTTGTGCTCCGGCATCCCCAGCACGAAGGCGGACATGAGCAGCCGGTGCACGTGCGGGTTCTGGGTGGTGAGCCAGAGCGTCACCTCGCCGGTGCCCGGATTGGAGCTGGCCAGCGCGGCGCGCGGCTCGATGGCGTTGGGGATCAGCCGGTGGTTGCGGAAGCTCTGCTTCACCACCTTGGCGGCGCCGGCGAAGGCCTTGTCGGTGGCGGCCTTGTCGCCCAGCTGCCAGCGGAAGCTGACGTTGTCGGAGATCTCGTCGTGGACCGCGGGAGCGCCGGACTGCACCGCCTTGAGCCCGTCGGCCACCGCCGGCAGCGGCTCGTAGTCCACCTCCACCAGTTCGGCAGCGTCGCGGGCGATGTAGGGCGTCTCGGCGATCACCACCGCCACCGCGTCGCCCATGTAGCGGGCGCGATCCACCGTCAGCACGTTGTGGACGGGAATCTTCATCCCCGGGATCAGCCAGCCCACCGGCAACGGTTTCATCCCGCCGGCGATGAGGTCCTTGCCGGTGTAGACCGCGACCACGCCCTTGAGCTTCTTCGCCGCCGCCGTGTCGATGCTCTTGATGCGCGCGTGCGCGTGCGGGCTGCGCACGAAAGCGGCGTGGGTGGTGCCCGGCAGGCGCACGTCGTCGACGTAGTTGCCCTTGCCGGTGATCAGCCGCGGGTCCTCACGGCGCTTGATGCTCTGGCCGAAGAGTGGCTGCGTCATGGCCTACCTCGCGGTGGCGGCCTGCTGCACCGCCTTGACGATGTTGTTGTAGCCGGTGCAACGGCAGATGTTTCCTTCCAGGCCCGCGCGGATCTCCGCCTCGTTGGGCTTGGGATTGCGCGCCAGCAGCTCGCAGGTGGAGAGGATCATCCCCGGCGTGCAGAAGCCGCACTGCAGCCCGTGCTGATCCCAGAAGGCCTGCTGCACCGGATGCAGCTTGCCGTCCTTCGCGAGTCCCTCGATGGTGGTGACCTGCCGCCCGTCCGCCTGCACGGCGAACAGGGAGCAGGACTTCACCGAGGCGCCATCGAGCAACACCGTGCATGCTCCGCACTGGCTGGTGTCGCATCCGACGTGGGTGCCGGTGAGGCCCAGCACGTCGCGAAGGAAGTGGACGAGGAGGACCCGCGGCTCGACGTCGCGGGCTTCCGATACTCCGTTGACCTGGATGCTGATGGAGCTCACGGCGATCCCCCTTCCGGGCTGACACCGCGAGCGACCGGGCCCGGGAGTAGCAGCGCGTTAGCACCCCGGGAATGACTGGTCAACACGCGCCGCGGCGCGCATCCTTTGCCCGCTGCGGTCATCGATCCCCGATGGCCGGAAGGAGGCCTCTCATGGTGAAGGTTGGATTGTTCGTCCGCCTGCGCGCGAAGCCGGGCAAGGAGTCGGAGTTGTCCAAGTTCCTCGCGGGCGCCCTGCCGCTCGCGCAGGCCGAGCAGAAGACGGCGGTGTGGTTTGCCGTCCAGTTCGCGCCGGGGGAATTCGGGATCTTCGACGCCTTCGCCGACGAGTCTGGCCGCAAGGCGCATCTCGACGGTCCCATCGCGGCCGCTCTGATGAAGAAGGCTCCCGAGCTGCTGGCGGAGAGCCCGAAGATCGAGCGGGTGGATCTGCTGGCCGCGAAGGTCACGACCTGAGTCAGTACAGGATCCGCGTCTTGATGCTGGTCTCCAGCGCCGCGATGGCGTTCTTCACGTCGTTGGAGACGTCCTGCTCGAGGTCCATGATCAGGTAGCCCACAGCCGCGTCGGTGGCCAGCACCTGGCTGCGGATGTTCGCGTTCCGCTCGCCGACGATGCGGTTGATGTCGCGGAGGACGCCGGGCACGTTGCGGTGCGCGTTGAGGATGCGGTGCAGGCCATCGGCGGGCGGCAGCTCGACGTGCGGGAAGTTCACCGCGCCGCCGGTGGCGCCGGCGTTGACGAATCGGACCAGCGTCTCACCCACCTCGCGGCCGATGGCCGCCTGCGCCTCGCTGGTGGATCCGGCCACGTGGGGCGTGAGGATGACGTTGGGCAGCCCCCGCAGCGGGGTGGCGAAGCCGTCGCTGTTGGATTCGGGCTCCTCGGGAAAGACATCCACCGCCGCGCCGGCCAGGTGGCCGCTGCGCAAGGCGTCGGCCAGCGCCGGCAGCACCACCACCGAGCCGCGGCTGGCGTTCAGCAGATACGATCCCTTCTTCATCGCCTGGATCTCGGCCGCGCCGATCATCTCCCGCGTCTGCGGCGTGGCGGGCACATGGAGGGTCACGAAGTCCGCGGTCTGCAGCAGGTCGCGCAGGGAGTCGGCGCGCCGGTTGTTGCCCATGGGCAGCTTGCCGCGCAGGTCGTGGAAGATCACCTGCATGCCCAGCGCCTCGGCCAGAACGCCCACCTGCGAGCCGATGTGGCCGTAGCCGACGATCCCCAGCGTCTTGCCGCGGACCTCGTACGATCCGGCGGCCCCCTTGCGCCAGCGGCCCTCGTGCAGGTCGCGCGATCGGTCCCCCAGCCTGCGCGCCAGGGCGATGACCTCGGCGACGATCAGCTCCGCCACGCTGCGCGTGTTGGAGAAGGGCGCGTTGAACACCGGGACGCCGCGCAGCTTCGCCGCTTCCAGATCCACCTGGTTGGTACCGATGCAGAAGCAGCCGATGGAGAGGAGCCGTCGCGCCTCGCCGAGCACGCGCGCGGTGACCCGCGTCTTGCTGCGGATGCCGAGGAGGTGCACGTCGCGCACCTTCGCAGCCAGCTCGTCTTCGCCCAACGCCGCGCGCGAGGTCTCCAGCTGGAAGCCCTCGGCGCCGATCAACTCCTCGGCGGTCCGGTGGATGTCCTCGAGGAGGAGGACCTTGATCTTCTCGACAGGATAAGATGTCGCCACGGTGCGATGGTGCACAGGCCAGGCCCCGCCCGCAATCGCATCGCGACCAGACCGACGTTTTCGTCGCCAGCTTGACGGCGGGACCCCGGGTCGCTATCAGGAACAACTGATGGCTTCCCGTTCCCCCCAGACCGCCGCCCGCGCCGCAGCGATGTGCTGCTGCCGCTGTGCCTGTGCGCGTCCCTGGCGGGG
>DASRTX010000573.1:0-6044 GCA_035655715.1 Myxococcales bacterium
GATCAAGGGCCCCGCCTCCAGCCTGTACGGAACCGGCATCGGCGGCGTGGTGCAGTTCAGCACGCTGCGGCCCGAACCGGACGGCGCCCACCTCTCCCAGCAGTTCGTCGGCGGCAACCCGGGCCTGTTCCGCAGCAACACGCGCGTCGACTACGGCTCGGATAGTTCGTCCTTCCTGATCAACTACGGACATCAGCAGTCCGACGGCTACCGGGTCCACAGCGAGTCGAACAAGGACTACGTGCTGCTCTCCGGCGACTACCGGCCCGGCCCGAAGCAGACCATCACCTATTCGGCCTCCTACAACCATTCCTTCGACAAGCTGGCCGGCCAGCTCACCGAGCAGCAGTTCGTCGAGCGGCAGAATGTCGCCGAGGCTGCCTACCTGGCCAACGACGGCCACGTGGCCATCGACAGCGTGCGGCTGGGCGTGTCGCACAAGTACGAGTTCACGCGCTGGCTTGGGAACACCACCAGCGTCTTCGGAAGCGGGTACCAGCTCAACCAGCCTTTCGCGGTGGGGCTCTCCGACAACATGGCGCTCAACATGGGCGGCCGCACCGAGTTCACCGCCCGCGCCGGCACCCGCGCGCTGGGCATCGAAGGCATGCTCGGAACGGAGATCGAGCGGACCAATTCATTCAAGAAGAGCTATGGGCTGACCAACGGCGTGACGGGGCCCATCCGGGGCGACCTGCAAGTGGTCGCCTTGCAGTCCAACACCTTCGCCCAGGCCAACGTGCTGCTCCCCTCCGACTTCAAGGTCACGGGCGGCGCCAGCCTGAACATCGTGCGCTACAACATCCACGATCGGCTCGCCAACTCGGGCAATCCCTCGCACCTCGATCAGTCGGGCAACATGGCCTTCGATCCCTTCATCACGCCGCGGCTCGCGGTGCAGAAGGGATTCGGCCACGAGCTCTCGGTCTACGCGCAGGTGAGCCGCGGCTACAGCCCGCCCGTCTCCGGCGCCGTGGTCATTCCCCAGACCGGGCAGGTCAACAAGGACATCCGTCCGGAGACGGGGACGCTCTTCGAACTGGGCTCGAAGGGAAACCTCTTCGAGGATCGCTTCGGTTACGAGGTCGCGCTCTTCGACATGACGGTGAACGACAAGCTGACGCCACAGGCGGTGACCGCCTCCAACGGGTCGACCCTCTACACCATCACCACCAACGCGGGCAGCCAGCACGACCGCGGCATCGAGCTCTCCGCGCGCTATGCGCTGGTCAAGGATCCCGCCGCCATGCTCTCGCTGGTGCAGGTGTTCTCGGCGTACACCTACTCGCATTTCACCTACGACGGCTTCAAGAGCGACGCGAACAACAACGCCTCGACGGTGGACTACTCCGGCAAGAAGGTGGTGGGCGTGCCCGATCATGTTTTCGACCTCGGCGTGGACGTCGGGTTGCGGGCCGGCCTCTACGCGAACGCCACCTTCGAGTACGTCGGGGCTACGCCGCTCACCTACGACAACACGCAGCACGCGTCGTCCTATACCCTGTTCAACGCCAAGCTCGGATATCTCGTCAATCTCCCAGCCGGCTTCCGGCTCGACGCATCGGCGGGGTCCAAGAACCTCTTCGACCGGACCTACTACACGATGGTGTTCCTCAACGCGAACTACAACGGGCCGCCGCCCAACGTGTACCTGCCGGGTCCCGGGACCACCTTCTACGGCATGGTGACGCTGAGCAAGACGCTGTGAAGCGGCGCGCGCTACTCCTCCTGCTCGTTCTCGCGGGGTGCAGGTTCGGCAATGCCGAGACCGGCGACCACCGGGAACGCATCGTCTCGCTGGCCAAACAGTACACCGAGATCCTCTTCGCGCTGGGCGCCCAGCAAGACCTGGTGGCGGTGGATCTCTCCAGCACCTATCCGCCGGAGGCGCAAAAGCTCCCCACCGTGGGTTATCACCGCGCCCTCAGCGCAGAGGGCATCGTCGCGGTCAAGCCGACGCTGATCCTGCACGACGACAACGTCGGGCCCGAGCAGGTGATGCGCCAGCTCGAGCAGCTGCACATCCCCACCAAGGTATTCGCCGCCAAGGGCGAGACCATCGAGTCCACCAAGCAGCTCATCGCCGAGATGGGAGCCTGGTTCCACAAGCAGCAACGGGCGGCGGAGCTGAACCAGAAGCTCGACGCGGACATGTCGCGCGCGCTCTCCGCCGCCGCGCCGGGGAGGCGCCCGCGCGTCCTGGTGGTTCACTTCGGCCGCGCCATGAACGTGTACCTGGTCATGACCAATTCGGGGGTGGCCGGCAAGATGGTCCAGTGGGCCGGCGGCGAGATGGCGGTTTCGGGGGAGCGCGGAATGGTCCAGCTCTCGCCGGAGATTGTGGCCAAGGCCGACCCGGACGTGCTGCTGCTCACCGACTACGGCTACGACCGGCTGGGCTCTCCCGAGAAGATCGGCGAGGCGCTGCCCGGCATCGGCTCCACGCGCGCGGTGAAGGAGGGAAGGGTGTACCGCGTGGAGGAGCACGATCTGGCGTATCTTGGGCCGCGCACGGGCGAGAACGTGTTGGCCCTGCAAGGACTCCTCCGTGCCGGCAAGGCCGCGCGCTGACCCATACGCAGGCGTCATTCCGCTGCTCGTCCTCGCGCTGGTCGCGGTGGCGGTGCTCTCCATCCGGCTGGGCGCCGTCCCCATCGGCTTTGGGGACATGGCGTCCGCGCTGGCCAAGCTGCGGACGGCGCCCGATGCGCTCGACCTGACCGAGCGGGTCTTCCTCGATCTGCGGCTTCCGCGCGCGCTCGCCTGCGTGCTGGTGGGCGCGAGCCTGGGCCTGGGCGGCGTGCTGCTGCAGGCGCTCTTCCGCAATCCCATCGTGGAGCCGGGGTTGGTGGGGACCTCCAGCGGAGCGGCCTTCGGCGCGGCGCTCTATTTCGTGCTCGGCGCGGCGTTGAAGTTCCACGCCGGCGAGTGGACGCTGCCGGTAGCGGCCTGCCTGGGCGGCGCCTTGTCCACGGCGGCGGTGCTCGGGCTGGCGTCGGCGGCGGGCGGCTATCGCGAGTCGACCACCGCGGTGCTGCTGGTGGGCATCGCGGTCAACGCGCTCTTCCTCAGCGGAGTCGGGTTCCTCTCGTACATCGCGCGCGATCCGCAGGCGCGGTCGATCACCTTCTGGGGGCTGGGAACACTCTCGGGCGCGAGCTGGCGCGCGGTGGCCCTGCTCGCCGTCTCCACTGGCCTGGGACTCTTCTGGTCGCTGCGCGCGGCGCGTGGTCTGAACGCGCTGATGCTGGGGGAAGGCGAGGCGCTGGCGCTGGGTGTGGACGTGAAGCGGCTCAAGCTGGTGGTGATCGCCGTCAACGTGCTCATCGTCGCGGTGGCCACCGCCATCACCGGGATCATCGGATTCGTGGGGTTGATCGTTCCGCATCTCTTGCGGCTCTTGCGCGGCTCCGACAACCGCTTCCTGCTCATCGGCAGCGCGCTTTTGGGAGGCATCGTCCTCACGCTCGCCGACCTGGGCGCGCGGGTCCTGCTGCGGCCCGCCGAGATGCCCATCGGGATCCTCACCTCCGCGGTGGGGGCGCCGGTGTTCATCGCGCTGTTGCGCGGCCGCAAGAGCCGGATCGAGTGAGCGCGTGCTGATCGCCGACCAGGTCACGCGGCAGGTGAGGGGACGGCGCATCGTCGACTCCGTGTCGGCGCGCTTCGAGCCGGGGCGGCTGCATCTGGTCGTCGGGCCGAACGGCGCGGGGAAGTCGACGTTCTTGAAGATGCTGGGGGGCGAGGTGCGCGCCGATTCCGGCCACGTCCGCTACGGCGAGGCAGACATCCGGAGCTTTTCCTGGCACGCGCTCGCGAAGATGCGCGCGGTCCTTTCCCAGAATGTGGAGATCGCATTTCCGCTGCGCGTGCGAGAAGTGGTGACGATGGGCCGCTATCCGCACTTCCAGGGGCGGCCCTCCGCCGCGGACGAGCGGGTCTGCGACGAGGTGATGGGCTTCTTCGACGTCGAGGCGATGGCCGACCGCGACTACCTGACGCTCAGCGGTGGCGAGCAGCAGCGCGTGCACTTCGCGCGAGTCTTGGCGCAGGTCTGGCTCCCAGGCACGCCACGGTATCTCCTGCTCGACGAGCCGCTCAGCTTCCTCGACATCCACTACCAGCTGGAGTTCATGCGCAAGCTCAAGGCGCTGGCACAGCGCGAGGAGTTGGTGGTGGTGGGTGTGGTGCACGATCTCAACCTGGCCGCGCGGTTCGCCGACCGGCTGCTCTTGTTGCACGAAGGGAGGTTGGTCGCCCAAGGCTCCAGGGAGGACGTCCTCACCAGGGAGAATGTCGAGGCGGTGTTCCGCGTGTCACCCAGGCTGGTCGGCAACGCCGGCGGCCCCGCGATGCTCTGGTTCGACGAGGCCCGGGAGTTTCGGGGACACCATACGTAAGTCTCCATGAGACCCCGAAACTCTGGCCAGGAAGGGCGCGGTTCGGCTCCGGGGTGACTCCGCGACTTCCTCGGGCGTGCCTTGGGCCACCACGCGGCCGCCTCCCTCGCCGGCGCCCGGGCCGATGTCGATGACCCAGTCGCTGGAGGCGGCGACGCGCATGTCGTGCTCGACCACGATGACGGTGTTGCCGGCGTCGACCAGGCCATCGAGCTGGGAGAGGAGCTTCTCCACGTCGGCGGGGTGCAGGCCCGTGGTGGGTTCGTCGAGCACGTAGAGGGTATCGCCGCGCTGCGGGCGCTGCAGCTCGGTGGCGAGCTTGATGCGCTGGGCCTCTCCCCCAGAAAGCTCGGTGGCGGGTTGTCCCAGCCGGAGATACCCGAGCCCGACCTCGCGCAGGACGCCGAGCGAGCGGCGCAGGTGCGCCTCGTCGGCGAAGAAGTCGAAGGCCTCGTCCACCGTCATTCCCAGCACGTCGGCGATGTTCCTGCCGCGCCAGGCGATCTCCAGCGTCTGCGCGTTGTACCGAGCGCCCTTGCAGGTGGGGCAGGGCGCGAACACGCTGGGCAGGAAGATCAGCTCCACGCTGACGAAGCCCTCGCCTTGGCAGGTCTCGCAGCGGCCCTTCGCCACGTTGAAGGAGAAACGCCCCGCGTCGTACCTGCGCGCGCGCGCCGCCTTCGTCGCGGCGAAGAGCTTGCGCACGTCGTCGAACAGGCCGGTATAGGTGGCGAGGTTCGAGCGCGGCGTCCGCCCGATGGGCTTCTGGTCCACCCGCACCAGGCGGCGGATGCCTTCGAGGCCGGAGGCGATGTGCCCGGCGGTTGGCGCGAGCGCGCCGCGCTCCAGCTCCTCGCCTTCCTCTTCGTCGGGAGGCACCTCGTGCCCGAGGTGCCGGGAGACCAGCTCCACCAGCGCCTGGCTCACCAGGCTCGACTTCCCGGAGCCCGAGACGCCGGTCACGGTGGTGAACGTCCCCGAGGGGAAGTCCACGTCCAGGCCATCGAGGTTGTTGCGGCGCACGCCGCGGAGCCGCAGCCAGGCACGAGGAGTGCGCGGTGCGCGGCGCGGCGCCGTGGACCCTTCAGCGAGATACCGGCGCGTCTGCGATGCGGCCACCGAGGCGAGCCCCTCCAGCGGCCCGCTGTAGAGGATGCGCCCTCCGTGCTGCCCCGCCGCGGGGCCAACGTCCACGATCCAGTCCGCATGCCGGATCACGTCCACCTCGTGCTCGACGACGAAGAGCGAATTCCCCGCCCCTTTCAGCTGATCGAGCGCGCCCAGCAGCGCCTCCGTGTCCGCGGGATGGAGCCCCGCGGAAGGCTCGTCGAGCACGTAGACCACGCCGAAGAGGTTGGAGCGGATCTGCGTCGCCAGCCGCAGCCGCTGCAGCTCGCCGGGCGACAGCGTCGGCGTGCTTCGATCCAGCGACAGATACCCGAGACCGAGGCCGATAAGGATGGCGATTCGCGCGCGCAGGTCCTGTGCGAGGCGGGCGACGACCAGCGCCTTTTCCGGATGCTCGCGCGCCAGCTTCTTTGGACCGCTCCCGTTCGAGCGCAGCACCTCGTCCACCCGGTTCAGCGGGAGCCGCGCCAGCCCGGCGATGTCGTAGCCCGCGAACGTCACCGAGAGCGGCTCGGG
>DASRTX010000574.1:0-3084 GCA_035655715.1 Myxococcales bacterium
TTCGCCGGGCGCGCGGCCCAGGCCGACGGTTCGGATCCCGAGCCGCTGCTGGTGAAGGCGGAGATCGCGCGCGCCGCAAGCGAGCCTGCCGCCGAGGTCCAGGCGTTGCGCGCGGCGCTGGAGACCGGCGACTCGCCCCAGGCGCAGCTGGAGCTGGGACGTGTCCTCTACGAGCGAGGCGACATGGACGGCGCCCTCAATGCGCTGGAGGACGCTGCCGACAGCGACGCCGCCTCGTATCCCGCCGCGCTGGCGTACGGGCAAGCGCTTGCCGCCGTGGGTCAGACTGCCGACGCGGAGGCGGCCCTGACGCGCGCCGTTGCGCTCGCTCCGAAGGCGCCTGAGCCGCACTTCGCGCTGGCCCGGCTCAAGCTGGATGGCGACGGCGATGCCCAGGCGGCGCTCAAGGAGGCAAAACTTTTCCTCACCCTGAGCACGAACCCGCCGCCTGCGGGACACCCCGTGCATGCGCTCGTGCAGCGCTGCGAGGAAGCGCTCAGGCTCACCTCTCAGGCATCGGTCGTGCAAACGAAGTAAGCGGACGGCGGGGGAGGGGCGATGTCGATGAGGTTCATCGTAGCCGTGGCGGCAGCAGCCGTCGTCGGCGCAGGCGCTTCGGCGGCCGGGGAGACAGGCGCCCAGAAGCCTGCGGCGCAGCGGCCGCGGCGGACCATCCTCCATTTCGGCGAAGACGACATCCGCGGCGACATCACGCGGCCCGACGGGGAGTTGGTGCAGGCGCCCCGCAAGGTCCAGGAGCCCACGCTGCTGCGCGTTCGGCGGTCGTTTGTCGACCGCGCGCTCGCCGCGCCCCTGCGCGGGCGTTGACCCCATCTGGAGAAGAGATGATTCCGATCGTCCTCAAGGTCTACGACGGCGGCAAGCTCAAGACGACGCGCGCATTCCGTGCCGAGCGCATCCGCCTGGGGAGCGCCTCGGCGGACCTCCTGCTCGAGGCCGCGAGCGTGGCTCCCAGCCATGCGGTGATCGAGGCAGGCGCCCATGGGGCCGTGCTGCGCGCCACCAGCGCGGCGCCGCTCTATCTCAATGGGCAGCCCATCATCGCCGCGCCGCTGCGGCACGGCGACCTCATCTCCATCGGCGACCTGCGCATCATGGTGGAGCTGCTGCAGGCGCGGGGTGCGCAGCCGACACAGCTCAAGACGCGCCCCCGGCTGCATCTCATCCAGGGCGAAGAGGATCCCCTCATCGACCCGGCGCACCTGCACACGCCCGCCCTCCAGGTCGTGCGCGAAGAGATCGCCCGCATCGGCGTCGCCAGCGACCAGGGCGTCAACGACGATCCGGCGCCGGCGCTCATGGAGGAGCCACCTGCGACGGTGCCGGCTCCGGTGGTGGCGCCGCCCGCCGCGCCGACCCCGGCCACGCAGGAATCGGCAGCGTTGGCCGTGGCGGTGCGCAGCGAGGCCCCCGCGCCCGTTCCCGGCCGCGCCCTTCCGCCCATCACCACCGGCCTGGGCGGCGAGTGCGCCGAGGTGGAGCTGTTCTGGGGCGACACGCGCGTCAGCGTCTGGCAGCTGCAGCCCGGCGAGCAGTTCCACGCCGGCACGGCCCCGGGCTGCCACGCCCTCCTCCAGGGCATCGACCGCGCCACCGTCCTGCGCAGCGATCTGAACGGCTGGAACGTGGCGGCGCCGCGGCCGCTGCAGCTCCTTCTCGAGGAGAACGGGCGCGTGGTGGGCGGCCCCGAGCTGCTGGTCCGCGGCCGCAGCCAGGCCGACGCGCACGGCCTGGTGGTTCCGCTGCCGCAGAAGGCGGTGGCCATCCTCCGCAGCGGGAACCTCTCGCTGCGCGTCCGCCGCACCAGCGGCGCGGCCCGTGTGCCGGGCGAGCAGACCGATTGGAAGGGCGTGCTCATCGCCAGCATCGCCGCCATCCTCATGATGGCCGGGATGAAGTTCTGGAGCGCGGCGGTGCCGCCGCCCACCCGCTCGGCGGGCGACGCGGAGCTGATCAAGCCGCGCCCGCTGATCGTCCGCGCGGCGCCGCCCAAGCCCAACCACGCGCCGGTGCTCGACGCGCAGAAAGCGCAGGCCCAGGGCCGCCGCGATCCCGGCAAGGCAGTGGCCCGGCACATGGGTCAGGAGGGCGAGGCGGGCAGCAAGACCGCGCCGCGCCGCGACGCCCGCGCCGAGCGCAAGTTGGACGACCGCGCGCTCATCGCCCAGACCGGCCTGCTCAAGGCGCTGGGTGGCGGAACCGGCAAGAGCGACGTGTTCGGCGTGGCGCTGGAAAAGGGCACCCGGGACGCCATGGGCCACCTCACCGGCCCGCGCGTGGCCGACGCCCGCGGCGACGGCGGCATGGGCCTCAAGTCGCTGGGCGGCCGGGGCGGCGGCGGCGACGGCTCGGGCCTTGGACTTGCGCGCATCGGCACCAACGGAATCGGCGGTGGCCTCGCCAACTACGGCGACGGCAAGGGCGGCCTGCGAGGCAAGGAGAACGGCGACATCGGCCTCGGGCCTGGGAGGCCGGAGGTCACGGGCTCCATCGATCCCGAGCTGATCCGCAAGGTCGTGCACGAGCACCGCGCCCAGATCCGCACCTGCTACGAGACGCAGCTCACCAGCCGTCCCAGCCTGGCGGGCAAGCTGGTTTCGGCCTGGACCATCGATCAGTCCGGCAGCGTCACCGAGGCGCACACCCAGGAGAGCACCCTGCGCGATCCGAGCGTGGAGGGCTGCGTCGCCTCCAAGATCAAGACCTGGCGGTTCCCCATTCCCAAAGGCGGCGGCGAGGTGTTCGTGACGTACCCGTTCATCTTCACGCCGGGAGGGTGAGGCCATGATGCTCCTGGCGCTGGCGATCGCGGCGGCCACGCCGCAGCCGTGGGTCGAGATGTCCGCCGGGCCGATGCTACTGCGCGAGAGCGGCCGGCCGGGATTGGGTTCCGGTCCGCTCATCCGGATGGACGTCGGATATCCGCTGGCCGACCGTTTCGCCGCGGAGGTCTGGCTCTCCGGAGCAATGCAGAGCGCGCCGCACGGCGCGCCGGGCGACCAGGCGCTCGTCGGCGCGGGCGTCGGCGGCCGGATGCTGCTCAACCGTTTCGGCGCCGAGGAC
>DASRTX010000575.1:0-2716 GCA_035655715.1 Myxococcales bacterium
CAGGCAACTCTTTACCCAACCCACCGCGTGGGCCGCCGCTTCCCGGCGAAGATACAAAGCGCGCGCCAACCGGGCTGGCTGGCGAGCGGGTTCAGTATCGGATTCCTCGAAACTCCGTCAAGGTTTACGGAGCACCCACCCGGCCTTACCCGACGCGCTCGATCGCGACCACGGTGATGTTGTCGTCGCCGCCTCGCGCGTTGGCGAGCTGCACCAGGCGCGAGGGAACGTCCGCCACATCGGCCTGCTCGAGAGCGTCGCGGATCTCGGTCGCGTCCACCAGGTTGGAGAGGCCGTCCGAGCAGAGCAGGAACCTGTCTCCCGGCTGCGTCTCCACGCCGATGACGTCCACCAGCACGTCCTCCTCGAAACCCACCGAGCGGGTGATGATGTTCTTCAGCCGACTGTGCTTCGCCTCCTCTGACGTGAGGAGCCCCGCCCGGACCTGTTCGTTGACCAACGAGTGGTCTTCGGAGAGCTGCCAGACCTCGCCGGCGCGCACCATGTAGGCGCGGCTGTCGCCCACGTGTCCGACGATGGCGTGGTCGCCCTGCATCAACAGCGAGATGCAGGTGGTGCCCATCCCCGCCAGCTCGGGGTTCTTGCGGCTGGTGCGGAAGACGGCCGCGCAGGCGCCCTCCACCGCCTCGCGCAGCGCCTCGGCCAGCGGCGACTCGGCCAGCGGGCGTTGGTCCTTGAACGGGTTGTCGGCGCGCAGGCGGGCGGAGATCAGCTCACGCTCGATGGTCTGCACCGCCAGCCGGCTGGCGGTCTCGCCGCCGGCGTGGCCGCCCATGCCGTCGCAGACGACGTAGAGCCCCAGGTCTTCATTGACAAGGAAGCTGTCCTCGTTGTGCTCGCGCTTCATCCCCACGTCGGAGTGCGCGGCGCTCTTGTACGAGGCCATGTCGCGCACCCTACCCTGCCTTCCGCCGCCGCGAGTCGGGAATCTGGGCGGCGGCGAGCAGCTCGCGGGCGTGCTCCAGCGCGACGTCGGTGGCCTTGCCGGAGAGCAGCCGCGCCAGCTCGCGGACGCGGTCGTCGCCGTCCACGTGCAGAACCCGGCTGTGGGTGCGTCCCCTGAGCACCTCTTTCTCCACGGTGAGGTGCTTGCCGGCGAAGACGGCGATCTGCGGCAGGTGGGTGATGCAGATGACCTGCCGCCGCCGGCCCACCGATGCAAGCGCGCGCCCCACCGCATCGGCCGTGGCGCCGCCGATGCCCGCGTCCACCTCGTCGAAGAGATAGGCGTCCACCGGGTCGGACTCCGCGAGCACGCGCTTCACCGCCAGGAGCACCCGCGACAGCTCGCCGCCCGAGGCGATGCGGGACAGCGGCCGCAGCTCCTCGCCGGGGTTGGGCGAGAGCAGGAGCTCCGCCGTCTCCAGCCCGCGCAGGCCCAGGCCCTGGATGGCCCCCTCGCCGGCGGGATTGAACCGAACCGCGATCTCGCTGCGCGACATGCCCAGCGCCGACAGCTCCTGGGCCACGGCCTTGCTGAAGGCGCCCGCCGCGGCCCGCCGTCGATCGGAGAGCCTTTGTGCCAGCGCGCCCGCCGCCACTGCCAGCCTCCCCACCTCCGCCTCGCGCCTGGCCAGCTCCTCGTCGTGGTTCTCCAGCGAGGCGAGCTCGGCCTTCATCCGATCGCGGTGCTGGAGCGCCGCCGCCAGCGTGCCGCCGTGCTTGCGGGAGATGCGGCGCAACAGCTCGATGCGCTCGTCCAGATCCTCGAGGCGTTCGGGGTCGCCCCCCACGCGCGCCCCGTACCGCGACAGCTCGCGCGTCGCCTCGTCCAGCTCCGCCGCAGCGCCCCGAACGGTGCGGGCCAGCGGCTGCAGCGAGGGATCGATGGCCGCCATCTCCTCCAGCCGCCGCGCGGCCTTGGCGACCTGGGACTCCGCCAATGCCGCCTCGGTCTCGTCGGCGCCCGCCCGCAGCTTCTCCGCCGCCGCCAGCACGCGCCGCTCCTGGGCCAGCCTCTCGTCCTCGCCCGGCTGCGGCGCGGCCTTCTCGATCTCGTCGAGCTGGAACTTCAGCCAATCGGCCCGCTGCGCGCGCTGCGACTCGTCGGAATCGAGCTGGGCGCGCGCCCGCTCGGCCTCCGCCAGGGCGGCGAAGGCCAGCGTGAACTCCGCCCTCAGATCGGAGAGCTGGGCGTGCGCGTCGAGCAGGTCCAGGTGCAGCGCGGCGTCCAGCAGGCCGACGTGCTCGTGCTGTCCGGAGATGTCCAGCAAGCCGCGGGTGGCAGCCTGCAGCTGCGCCGCCGTGGCCAGCGCGCCGTTGACCCAGGCGCGGCTCCGCCCCTCCCGCTGCACGGTGCGCCGCACCACCAGCTCCGGGCCCGCAGCGGGCAGCCCCAGCGACTGCAGCCGCGCATCGCAGGCCGCCGGATCGCGCGGGCGGAACAGCGCCTGCACCTCGGCCTCCTCCGCGCCGGTGCGCACAGAATCGGCCTGGGCGCGCCCGCCCAGGACGAGGTGGAGCGCGTCCACCAGGATGCTCTTTCCCGCCCCCGTCTCGCCGGTGAGCGCGTTGAAGCCGGGCGCGAAGTGCACCTCCAGCTCCTCGATGATGGCGAACGCCCTGATCCGAAGCAGCTCGAGCATGTCCTGGCGGTCCTCCCCCGAAGCGTCCCCAAAATACCAGACCGCTCCGACATCGGTGGTAGGCTTCCGTCCGTGTTCGGACCTGGGGACCCGAAACGGGCGCAGCTGCT
>DASRTX010000576.1:0-4370 GCA_035655715.1 Myxococcales bacterium
GAGGACGATGCCGTCGAACTGCTGCAGCGTACGGATCGCCTTCGCGATGCTCACCGGGTTTCCGATCTGGATGGCGCTGGCGAGCGACTTCTCCGCCTTGATGGGCTCGACGATCTTGAAGCCGGTGAGATACGCGCGGTAGAGCGGATTGGCCCGCTGCGCCTGCGCCACGACGATGCGCGGCAGCTTGTCGATCAAGCCCAGCTCGCGCATCATCAAGAGGCCGCTTCCCAGCGCGGAGACGTTGCCCAGGTTGCCGCCGGGGATCACGATCACGTCCGGCACCTGCCAGTCGAACTGCTGGACGATCTCGATCCCGACCGTCTTCTGTCCTTCGATGCGAAGCGAGTTCATCGAATTGGCCAGATAGATGGTCTGATCCTCGGTGATCTCCTGCACGACGCGCATGCACCCGTCGAAGTCGGTGTCGAGCGAAAGCACCAGGGCGCCGTTGGCCAGCGGCTGGACCAGCTGGGCGGTCGAGATCTTGCCGCGGGGCAGGATGACGATGGACTGCATCCCCGCTGCCGCGCAGTACACCGCCAGCGCTGCGGAGGTATCGCCGGTGGAAGCGCAGGCGACCGCCTGGATGGGCGCTCCAGCCGCGATCATCTGCCTGACCATCGAGACGAGCACGGTCATGCCCAGATCCTTGAACGAGCCGCTGTGCGAGTTGCCGCACATCTTGACCCACAGCTCGTCGAGGCCGATTTGCTTTCCCAGCCGCTCCGCCCAGAAAAGGTTCGTGCCGCCCTCGTAGAGCGAGACGATGTTGGCGTCGTCGAGCTCGGGAAGGACCCACTCCTTCTTCCCCCACACGCCCGACCCGTAGGGCCACTGGGTGGACTTGTAGCGGTCCTCGAACAGCTTCATCCAGTGGTGTGCGCTGCGCCGCTTCAGCTCCTGCATGTCGTGCTGCACTTCGAGGAGCGCGCCGCACGAGGAGCAGCGGTAGATCACCGAGTCGACCGGGTACCGCGCCCGGCAGTCGGGCTCGATGCATTGGAACCAGCTCTTCTGGATGAGGCGCTGCTGCATCCAATCCTCCAGCCGGGTGGACGAAGAGGATAGTGGACGATCGCGGGCCCGGCCAGCCACGACGAGGTTCGCGGATGGCCAGCGCCCGACGGTGCCCCGGGGGCATGTTCACAGGGCGCACCGGATTGCGGCGACAGAAATGTAGGCCGCTGGCGGGACCCTACGTTCTTGTCGGTTCGCGGCGCTCGACCGCGCGCTCCCTCGCTGCGACAAGCCGACGCAGCCTGAGTCGCCCATCACTTCCAGTTGCGATCCGCGCCGCACTGCGTTCAGTGTAGGAGATCATGTCCACTTGGGGCCCCCCACCGAAGCAAGGCCTCTACGATCCCGCGCTGGAGCATGATTCCTGCGGCTTCGGCTTCGTGGTCGACATCAAGGGCCGCGCCTCGCACGACATCGTCGTCAAGGCGCTCGAGGTCCTGGTCAACCTGGAGCACCGCGGCGCCACCGGCGCCGAGAAAGAGACCGGCGACGGCGCCGGAATTCTCTTGCAGACGCCGCACGCCTTCCTCGGGGCCGCGTTCGGCGCGCCGTTGCCGCCGCCGGGGGAGTACGGCGTGGGCATGGTCTTCCTGCCACCCAGCGAGGCGGGGCAGGAAGCCATCGGCGGCCTCTTCGCCGAGACCATCCGCGACGAAGGCCAGCGTCTCCTCGGGTGGCGCGACGTCCCCACCGACAACGCGGCCCTGGGTGCCAGCGCCAAAGCGAGCCAGCCGGTCATCCGGCAAATCTTCGTCGGCAGGGGCGCTGACGTCGCGGATGGGGAGGAGCCGGCTTCGCCGGCGACGGGCGGAGCGCGAACGCGCGGAGCATTGGAGGCCGCCTTCGAGCGCAAGCTCTACGTCATCCGCCGCCTGGTGGAGAAGAAGGTCTCGCGCTCCGCCATCCCCGGCCGCGGCCACTTCTACGTGCCCAGCCTCAGCCACAAGACCGTCGTCTACAAGGGGATGCTCAACGCGGGGCAGCTGCGGACCTTCTACCTCGACTTGCAGGACCCGCGGGTCACCTCGGCCATCGCCATGGTGCACTCGCGCTTCTCCACAAACACCTTCCCCTCCTGGGGCCGGGCCCACCCGTACCGCTACATCTCGCACAACGGCGAGATCAATACCCTGCGCGGCAACATCAACTGGATGCACGCCCGCCAGTCGATGATGAGGTCCAGGCTGTTCGACAAGGACCTGCTCAAGATCCTCACCGTGGTGGACACCGAGGGCTCCGACTCGGCCATGTTCGACAACGTGCTGGAGCTGCTCACCCTCTCCGGGCGGGAGCTGCCGCACGCCATCATGATGATGGTGCCCGAGCCGTGGGCGCACCACGAGAGCATGAGCGCGGAGCGGAAGGCGTTCTACGAGTTCCACGCCTGTCTGATGGAGCCCTGGGACGGTCCCGCCTCCATCGCCTTCACCGACGGCGTGCAGGTGGGCGCCGTGCTCGACCGCAACGGCCTGCGCCCGTCGCGCTACTACGTCACCGAAGACGGCCTGGTGGTGATGGCCTCCGAAGTGGGCGTGCTCGCCATCCCGCCGGAGAAGGTGCTGCACAAAGGCCGCCTCTCCCCGGGCCGCATCTTCCTGGTGGACACCGCGCAGCAACGCATCGTCTCGGACGAGGAGCTCAAGGACAGGATCTCCGGCCAGGCTCCCTATGGCGAATGGCTGCGCAGCTCGATGCTGCAGCTGTCGGACCTGCCGCCGCCGGTGCGCACCGCGCATCCGGACCGGGAGATGTTGATCCGCCGGCAGGAAGTGTTCGGCTACACCTCAGAAGACGTCAAGGTGCTGATCACGCCCATGGCCACCACCGGCAACGAGGCGGTGGGATCGATGGGCACCGACACGCCGCTGGCCGTCCTCTCCGCCCGGCCGCAGCTCATCTTCGACTACTTCAAGCAGCTCTTTGCCCAGGTGACCAACCCGCCGGTCGACGCCATCCGCGAGGAGATCGTGATGGCGTCGGAGACCTCCATCGGGCCCGAGGGCAACTTGCTCGAGCCCGGGCCCGAGTGCTGCCGGCAGCTCGCGCTGCCTTCGCCCATCCTCACCAACGACGAGCTGGCGCGCATCCGCGCCCTCGAGGGCCGGGCCGGAACCAACGGCCTCAAGGCGGTGAAGCTGCCCACGCTGTACGACCCCAAAGGCGACGGCGCGGCGCTCCGGCGCGCGCTGGAGGACCTGCGCTGGAAGGCGTCGGAATGCATCGCCGAAGGCTTCAACGTCCTGGTGCTCTCCGACCGGGGCAGCGACGCCGGCTTCGCGCCCATCCCTTCGCTGCTCGCCGTCTCCGCCGTCCACCACCACCTCATCCGCGAGGGCACCCGCACCCGCTGCAGCTTGATCGTCGAGAGCGGCGAGCCGCGCGAGGTCCATCACTTCGCGCTCCTGATCGGCTACGGCGCCAGCGCGGTGAACCCCTACCTCGCCTTCGAGACCGTGCACGACCAGGTGAAGCAGGGCCTGATCCCCGGCACGCCGGCCGAGGCGGAGAAGAAATATCTCAAGGCGGTGGCCAAGGGCATCGTCAAGGTGATCTCCAAGATGGGGATCAGCACCATCCAGAGCTACCACGGCGCCCAGGTGTTCGAGGCGGTGGGGCTCTCGCAGGACTTCGTCGACGAGTATTTCACCTGGACGTCGACGCGCGTGGGCGGCGTGGGCATCGACGTGGTGGCGAAGGAAGCGCGCATGCGGCACGAGCGCGGCTTTCCGCCCAAGCGGCCGGTCTTTCACACCAGCCTGCCGGCGGGCGGCGAATACCAGTACCGGTTCGGCGGCGAGTACCACCTGTCGAATCCCGAGACCATCCACAAGCTGCAGTACGCCACGCGCACGGGCAACTACCAGGTGTTCCAGGAGTACACCGCGCTGATCGATGCGCAGGCGAAGAACCTCTGCACGCTGCGCGGGCTGATGGATTTTCGCGCGGCGGCGAGGCCGGTGCCGATCGCCGAGGTGGAGCCGGTCGAGGAGATCATCAAGCGCTTCAAGACCGGCGCGATGAGCTACGGCAGCATCTCCAAGGAAGCGCACGAGGCGCTGGCCATCGCGATGAACCGCATCGGCGGCAAGTCGAACACCGGCGAGGGCGGCGAGGATCCGGCGCGCTACCAGAAGGAGCCGAACGGGGACTCGAAGAACTCCGGCATCAAGCAGGTCGCCAGCGGCCGGTTCGGCGTCACCAGCTACTACCTGGTCAATGCCCGCGAGCTGCAGATCAAGATCGCCCAGGGCGCCAAGCCGGGCGAGGGCGGCCAGCTCCCCGGAGCGAAGGTGTATCCGTGGATCGCGACGGTGCGCCACGCGACGCCGGGCGTCGGGCTCATCTCGCCT
>DASRTX010000577.1:0-8101 GCA_035655715.1 Myxococcales bacterium
CGACGTCGATCTCGTTGCAGATCAGGCGCGCGTCGCCCAGGGAGAGCACGCCGCCCTCGCAGAGGTCGAGCACCGAGTCGCGCAGCGCGGCGCACGCGCGGGCCGCGCCGGCGGCATCCTCTCCGTCGCAGGCCTCGGCCACCAGCCGCACCACGCGCCGCGCGATCCGCTCGCGCTGCCCGCCGTTGGCGGCGCGAAGCAGGCCAGCCAGCCGTCGAGCCTCGCCGGTCGCTCCTGGGGCCCGCATGCCTCGAAGTTAGACATTCGCGCCCCTTGGGCAGAGCGGCGTCCGCCAGCAGCCGGAGAGCAGGCGGGCGACTGACCACCGCGGGTCGCCGGTGTAAGGTGGGCCCATGACACACGTCATGTTGCTGGTCCTCGCGGCCGCGGTCGCGCCTGGACAGAAGGCGCCGGCGTTCTCCCTGCAGACGACGGGTGGCACGAAGTCGCTCGCCGACTACAAGGGGCAGACGCTGGTGCTCGCCTTCTTTCCCAAGGCGTTCACGGGTGGTTGAACCAAGGAGATGTCGGCGCTGCGGGACGTGCAGTCCAAGTTCGCCGACAAGAACGCCCAGGTCCTGGGCGTCTCCATGGACGATCTCGACACGCAGAAGCGGTTTGCCCAGAGCCTCAGCCTGCCCTTCCCGCTGGCAGCGGACCCCAAGGGCGAGGTGGCGGAGGCGTTCGGGGTGAAGAACGGCGCCTACGCCAACCGGGCGACCTTCGTCATCGGGCCGGACGGCCAGGTGGTGAAGGTCGTGGAAGGGCACGACGCCATCGATCCCAACCCCGCCCTCGACGCCTGCCCGGCGCACAAGGCCAAGAAGGGCTAAGAGCGACATCCGCTCTTGGTTCCAGGCGCCCGGCTCCGGGCTCCAGCTCGGTTCAGGGGGTCTTCCCGCGGATGTTCAGGTCCCGGTGTTTTCGCTGGTTGTCGAGCTGGAGCCCGGAGCCCGGAGCCTTTGGATGCTCGGGGCCTCCGGATCGAGCATGCCTTTGCCGGTGCAGCACCCGGAGGCGTGGTCGCCTTCCCAAGCCTCCTCCCAGAGGTTCTCGGATTCGTCGATCAGGCGGCGAACGGCGCGGCGGCCCACCACGTCGCTGAAGTCGAACCGCACGCCCATCTCGCTGCCATCCGCCCAGACGACCACGGCGTAGGCGAGGTCGTGGAAGGTGATGCCGTCGGTGCCGAGCAGCCGCAACTCGAGGCGGTCGCCGGCGGAGAATCCCGCCGCTCCGGAGAAGCGCGCCCCGCCGACGCTCAGATCGAGCATGCGGACGGTGGCGTTGCGCGTATCTCCCCGCGCTTCCACCGGCGCGTCGCAACCCAGGCGGATGCTGCGGCGCACCGCTTCGGTGGGCGTGAGCTCGCGCAGCGGACGGACGTCGCGGATTTCGATCCAGGTGCCGCTCCCCTCCACCCCCGCGGCCACCTGGCCGTGCAAGAGCCGGGTCACCTCGCCACCCGAAAAGGCGAAGGAGAGGCAGACCGGGGCGTCGGGCAGGAAGCGGATCTTCTCGTCCCTGCAGAAGAAGAGAGCCCGGCCTTCCACCTCATGGAGATGGGCCCGGGCCTGATCCAGGTTGTCGAAGCGATAGCGAACACGCGTGTTGGGCCGGCCGTAGAGCGTCAAACACCCCTCCCAGGGTTTCGCGATGCCGGCATAGGCCACCAGAACGACGTGTAAATAAACAAGGGGCGCAGGTGCGCTGCGGGCTCACCTCTCAGATCGCTAGCAATACCGCCCGGGTCGGCTCGCCGGTGGCAGCCTCGACGGCGGCCCGGTAGAGCTGGAGCTGCGCGGCATACTGCGCGTGCTCTTCGGGGTGCGCGTCGGTCTTGAAATCCACCACCGTCCAGCCGCCCGCGTCGCGGAAGGCCAGGTCCACCACGCCCTCCAGCAGTGTGCCGTCCTCCAGCACGTGTGCGACAGGCTCCTCCCGCCGGTGTTCGGCGGCCGCCGCCGCGCGTCGCAGCAAGGGGTGGGCGAGCGCGGCCCGCGCGGCTCGGGCAGCGGCCTGCATTTCCTCCGGGGAGGCGCCGGCGATCCTTGCTTGCGCCAGCGCGATGCGGTCCACGGACGCGTGGCCGGCGCGGAGGTCCACCTCGGCCAACACGGCGTGGACCAGCGCCCCGAACCGGTTGCCGCGCGGCCGGCCGGGATCGCGGCCTTCCACCGCCAGCAGCTCGACCGGCGTGGCGTCCGGGGTGGCGATCGATCGCGCGGTGGCGGTCTCGATCCGCAAGGAGCGGCGAGCGCCGGCTTCCAGCGCGGCCCCGCGCGCCTCTTGCCAGGCGGCGTGCCCCAGCGCCGCCGGATGGGCGGCGCCATCGTCCACCAACAATAGATCCCGCTCGCGCAGCCAGTTCTCCACCTCGCGACCCAGCTCCAGCGCGTGCGGGTCCCAGAAGGCCACCCGGTGCTCTCCCGCCTGCGGCGCGTGCAGCCCCGGCGAGACGGAGAGCGCCCCGAAGAGCCCATCTGGCCGATCCAGCACCGACTCCCGGCCGAACGCCGGCACGCCGGGCACGGCCTCGGCCTGCCGGCGCGCCTCCGGAGGAGGATAAAGGGCGGGATTGAGCGGCGCGAGCCAGCCCTGCAACTCCTCGTCCCCGGTGACCGGAGCGACGAGCAGGTCGCGGGCGCGCGTCGCGGCGACGTAGGCGACCCGCACCACCTCCTCGGCGTCGCGCTGCAAGAGCGCGGGCGCCTCGGCCAGCAGCTCGGAGGGAGCACAGCCCGCGAGTTGCATCGCCCACACCTTGCGGTCGGGGTCCACCAGCCGCGAGGGCGTTTTAGGCGCCGCCGGCGCGCACGGGTCGCAGAGGACCACCACCGGGAACTCGAGGCCCTTGGCCTTGTGCACGCTCATGATGCGCACGCCTTCGGTGCCTTCCTCCAGCACGGGCGCCTCCGCCGCCTCGCCGCGCTCGGCGTCCGCCGACAGCCGATCGACGAAGGCGCGGAAGCTGCTGGCGCCACCCGCCTCGAAGCGACGGGCCAGCTCCAGCACGCGCAGCACGTTGCCCAGGGCCTGTTCCCCCGCCGGGCGGATGGCAAAACCGGCGTGGGCGCGGGTGGCATCGAGCAGGCGCGAGAAGGTCTCCGCGATGGGGCGCCGGTTGCGGCGCAAGTGCAGCTCGCCCAGGACGGCGAGCGCGTCGGAGACTTCGGCCGCGGCGGCGATCATCTCCTCCGGCCGCTTGCGCAGGGGGTGCAGGTGGCCGTGGCGCTCGCGAAAGAGCAGCAGCGCGTCGTCGCCCAGCGCGAAGAGGGGACCCTTGAGGGCGGCAAAGACGGCCAGCTCGTCTTCCGGCCATTCGATGGCGGCCGCCGCCGTCCGCATGGCCAGCACTTCCTCGCGCGCGTGATACGAGCGCCCTCCCACCAGCACGTGGGGAATGCGGCGCGCTTCCAGCCCCTGCACGTACGGACGGGTGAGGTCCTTGCCCCAGCTGGAGTAGCGCTTGAAGAGGAGGCACACGTGCCGCGCCGCAACCGGCACCAGCGCCTCGCCGCCCCGCTCGCTCACCTTCCACCCCGACTGGCGCAAGAGCCAGTCCACGAAGGCCGCCACTGCGTCCGGGTAGGACTGCTCGATGCGGAAGTTGGCGAGCTTGTCGCGGTCGCCGTAGATGCGGGGCGCCGGCAGCGCCACCACCGCCGGCTGCCCCGCGACAGGGTCGCGGTACGGGTCGAGCGAGACGTACGCCGCCTGAGACCCGCCCTGCATCCTGGGGGCGAAACCGGCGTTGACCGCGCGCTGGATGTCCGGCACCGAGCGGAAGCTGGTGCTCAGGTGCAGGAGCTCGGCGCCGTCGGCCAGCAGCAGTTGCTTCACGTCCTCGTAGAGCGCGATGTCTGCGCGCCGGAAGCGGTAGATGGACTGCTTGGGGTCACCCACCACGAACAGCTTGCCAGGTGCCGGCCGCGCCTTCCGCCAGTCGGCCTGCGCGGGGTCGGCCGAGGCGATGAGCAGGAGGATCTCCGCCTGCAGCGGGTCGGTGTCCTGGAACTCGTCCACCAGCACGTGGGTGAAGCGCTGCCAAAGCTCTGCCCGAACGCCGGCGTCGTCGCGCACCAGATCCCGGGCTCGCAGCAGCAGGTCGAGGAAGTCGAGGCAGCCGGCGGAGTTCTTGAGCTCCTCGTAGGCGGCGCAGAGCGGCCGCAGCTCCTCGCGCAGGCAGGCCGCTAAATCCGCGTCGCATTGCGCGAGGAACGCGTCCAGGTCCGCCTTGACCTGCTCGCGCAGCGCCGTGACGCTGGCGCGCTCGAGCCCCTGCGCGAACCACTTGCCCCTGCCGCGCCAGTTCCACGACCGGCGGCGGGAGAGCTCGTGCAGCTCGGCCTCCAGCCCGTCGGCGTCGCGGCCGCGTGCCGCCTCCCTTCGCCACAGCTCCTCTACCCAGCGCTGGATCTCGGCGATGGCCCTGGCCGCCCAGTCGTCGGGCTGCTGCGCCCGCGATGCCAGGTCGCCCAGCTCGGCCAGACGCCCGACCATGCGCAGAAGCCCGGCCCCTCGATCGAACGGCTCGCGCCGCCACGAGCCGTCGAAGTCGCGGTGCTCGGCCAGATCGAGGCCCGCATCCCGCAAGAGCTCGCGCGGCGGCGTCTCGCCCGGGCGCACCCTGCGACGCAGCAGGCGCCGCACGCCCTCGGGCGGGTCCTGGATGACGCGCTGGAACCAGGAGTCGAAGGCGTGGTCGAACAGCCGCCCCTGCTCCTCGCCTGCGGCCATCTCGAAGACGGGGTCGACGCGGGCCTCCACCGGCCTCTCGCGCAAGAGATCGGCGCAGAAGGAATGGATGGTGCCGATGGGGGCCAGCTCCAGCCGGGCCAGCGCGGCCGTGAAGCGGTCGCGCTCGAGCGGTGCAGCCTCCTGCCGCGCTTTCTCCAGCTCGGTGCGCAGCCGCAGCTTCATCTCGCCGGCCGCCAGATCGGTGAAGGTGACGGAGAGGATGCGGTCGAGCGTGGTGCGGCCGTCGCGGACCAGGGCCACGATGCGCGACACCAGCTCGGTGGTCTTGCCCGTGCCCGCAGCCGCCTCCACCACCAGGGTGGCGTCGAGGTCCGTACGGATGCGCTCGCGGGCGCGGGCGTCGGCCAGGGGCGCGGTCACGGCATGGCCCTCAATTGCACCAGCGGCTGCAACGCATCGCCGGGCTTGCGCTGCGAGCGCTGCCATTCCGTCGGGCCGCAGACCGCCAGGTAGTCGCAGCGCTCGCACTCCCGATCGTCCTTCGGCGCCGCTGGCAGGAAGCCTTGCGCCACCGCCGCGGAGATGGTCTGCGAAAGCTGCTCGATGCTGCCGCGCGCCGCGTTGTCCAACGCCACCGGCACCGACGTGTATTCGCCGGCGTGGGTGCAGTAATAGAGCCGGCCGCCTTCCACGCGGACGGCGGGGAACAGCTTCTCCAGGGCCAGCGCGTAGAGAGCCGGCTGCAGGCTGCCGCCGCCCCCGATGACGGCGCCCTGCTTGACCCACGCCTTGCCGGTCTTGTGATCGGTGGCGCGCAGCGCGCCGTCGGCAGCCCGCTCCACCAGGTCGATGGACCCGCGGAGCCGGATGCCCGCGTCCAGAGCGACGGGTTCCTTGGTGCTGTGCGGATCGCGATCCGCGGTCCCGGGCAAACCAAAGGAAAGCTCGAATCGCCAGGGCGTCCAGGCCGCATCCTCGCTGACGCGCCTGAGCCATTCGCGCAGGTCGATCTTCACCCCCGCGACGCAGTCCTTCCAGACGCGGTCGATGGCCGGCGCAAGGCGGTCTTCCCATTCTCCGGCCACGCTCTCCACCACCTCGTCGAGCTGCGCTTGCGCGGCGGCGAGGTCGCGGATGGGCAGCCCGCCTGTCCGCGAGAGCGCGGAGAGCAGCTGGTACTGCACTTCGTGGATCAGCGAGCCGCGCGAGAGCGGATCGATCTCGTCGATGGGCTCGGGGACCTCGCGCGGAGCGAGGCGGTGCACGGCCTGCAGCACGAACTTGTAGGGACAGGCCGCGTAGTTCTGCAGCGCAGTGGGCGAGTACGGTCGCGCCGTGGGCTGGTGTTTCTGCAGTTCTGCCAGCGCCTCGGCCTCGGGCTGCACCAGTCCGTCGGCAGGAGTCCACCGGCGGAGCCAGCGCCGCGCCCTGGCCCGCACGGCGCGGCGCAGGTGCGGGTTGGCGGACATCAAGTACGCCGCCGTGCCGCGGCTTTCCTGTGGCAGCCGCAGCGCGCGCTCCAGCAGGGCAAGGTCGTGCTCCGATTCGTCGATGGCGTCAGCGGCCCGCGTGGGCGCCGGCCAGCCTGCCCGCGCTCCGGCGGACTGCTCGGCGCGGCGCGAGAGATCGGCGAACCCGGGCAGGGTTCCCTCGGCGGCGCGCACCACCTCGAGGCCGTAGAACGAGGGCACGCGCGCGCGGCCCTGGGAGAGATCGATGCGGGGCCAGGAGAGGACGGCCTTTTGCCGTGCCGCGCCGACCGCGAGCCGCAGCGTCAGGCGCTCGGCAGCGATGCGGTCTTCGGACGTCTGCAGATCCGGGAAGGGGCTGCGCTGCCGGTCGCGCAGTACCGGGTCCTCGATGACCTTCTGCGGGAAGAGCTTCTCGGCGAGCCCGGGCACGAAGACCACGTCGAAGGCGAGGCCGCGCGCCGCTTCCACCGGCGCGACGTAGACCTTCCCATGCCGCGCGGCCCCAGGCGCCACCGGCAGCTCGGTCAGACGCCTGCGCAGCACCAGCCGAACTTCCGGCAGGGCGACCGGACCCACCGGCGCCATGGGCGCAAGCTCGGCCAGGAGCGAGAGCACGCGCGAGGGGTCGCGCAGGGCGCGGGTGGCCACCGCGGTGAGAGGATCGATCCACTCGCCCCAGCTGGCGGAGACAGGCAGCGCGGCCAGCGCATCCAGGAGCGGCAGCGCGAACTGGCGGAGCGCCGCGAGGTCGGACAGGTCGCGCCTGGCGCGCTCCGCCTTGGCCTCGTCTTCGGCGACTGCCGCGAGCTCGCGCTGGAGCTTCTCCCCAAGGCCACCCAGCCTGCGCTCCCAGCGCGCCCTGCCGCCCATGACTGCCGCATCCACCAGCAGCTTCTCCCAGCGGCGCGGAGCGCGCAGCGATCCTGCCACCACCGGTTCGTCCAGATCGGATGGGAAGGCGGGCTCCTCCGCGGCAGGCGCCGTTTCCGGCGCTCGCGCGGTCAGCTCGGCGTCGGGCGGCACCCAGCGGTCCCCGGAGGGAGGCGCCGGCGGCGGCGCGCCCGCAACCGCCCTGGGCGTCTCGCCGAGGCTGAGATATTCGGCGAACCTGCGCGCCGAGAGCCCTTCGGCGGCACAGGCCAGGAGCGCCAGGAATGCGCGCCCTGCGGGGTCGGGCCGCAGGGTCCCCGAGGCGAAATGGGCCTGGATGCCGGCGCGCGCCAGCGCCTCTTCGAGGAGCGCCCGGTACTGCCCGGGCGCGCGCAGCAGCACCGCCATCCGGTCGAACGGCACTCCCCGCCCGGCCTCGCGCAGCAACAGGCGCGCGATCTCCACGCACTCGCGGCTTTCACCCGGCGCGGAGAGGAGCAGCACGTCCTCGCCGAGGGGCGGCTGCGGCTCGCTGCCCTCCTCGAAGAGGCGCTGCTGCACCCGCGACAGCGAGGTGTCGGAAGGTTCGGAGAGGCGCGTGGGAGACACGCCGAGGGCGCGCGCAACCCGCGCCGCATCGCTGGCAGGCGCGACCGCCAGCACCTCGCCGCGGAGCTTGCCCAGCAGCCGCTCCTCCAGGGCGGAGCGCAGCGGCAGATCGACGAGCAGGGCGGGCAGCCCGAGCAGCGGGGAATCGGCTTCCAGCGCGAGACGGAACACCTGCGCGCGATCTGCCAGTCGGGCCGCGGCCAGCTCCTGCTCGTAGGCATCGAGGATGGCGCCGAGGTCCCCCTCCGGCCGGACCGCCGCCATGCGCAGCTCCTGCAAGGTCCGGGAGAGCGCCCGCGGCAACCCCGGGCGGCCGGCGATGGGATCGAACCTGCCCAGCTTGCCCCGCAGCTGGTGGATGATCCGGGCGCAGACCGCCTCGATGCCGAGGGACGAGAGCGGCGAGAGCCCGGCGGCCGACATGGGCTCGGCGGCAAGCGCCGCTGCGA
>DASRTX010000578.1:0-2438 GCA_035655715.1 Myxococcales bacterium
GGTGACGTTCAAGCCGTTCGAAGGATCGCCGCCGTCGGCGTAGGGATCTTCCGTCGCAGGGATGTACGCGCCGCCGCCGATGATGATGGCGCCGCCCGTCGTGGTCTGCGTGCCGCCTCCGGCCTGGTTCTGCGTCGGCTGGGGACTGGAGGAGCCGGGAGTCTGCGTCTGCGGGCTGGTGGGGGTCTGGGTCTGCGGGCTGGTGGTCACCCGCGTCTGTGGACTGGTGGTCGTCTGCGTCTGCGGACTGACCGTGGTCTGCGTCTGCGGACTGGTGGTGGTGCGCGTCTGCGCGCTCTCCACCCCGAAGCCGCCGTCGAGGGCAAGGCCCGCCCCGGCGCCGCCGTCCAACGCTTGCCCTGCTCCCATTCCTCCATCCAGACCCGCCCCGCCGCCGAAGCCCGCATCGAGCGCCACGCCTGCGCCGGCTCCGCCGTCCAGGGCCACTCCCGCGCCGACGCCGCCGTCGAGCGCGCCGCCTCCAGCCGTGCCTCCGTCGAGCCCGGCGCCCACGCCGAAGCCCGGATTGGTGTCCGGCTGGGTCTGGTTGGGACGGTTGGCGGGGGGCTGTGCCGGCGCTTTCGGCGCTGGCCGCTGGACGGGAATCGAATGGCCGCTGGCACCTTGCGCGCGGGCGGCCTTCGCCATGCCCACGCCTAGAACTGCCGCCGCCATTGCCACCGGAAAGCGCGCACGAACGCCCATCGCTTCTCCTTTTGAAGGAAAAGCTGTGCAGCGGGCGCCGAGACGCAACGCCTCGGGCAGGCGCGGCCTCGCCGTCGCTCAGCGGGGGAGCCGGTGGGCGTGCACCTGCTCCACCAGCGCCTTCACGTTGTCGACCGGCGTTCCCACCATCACGCCGTGGCCGAGGTTGAAGACATGGCCCGGGCCGGCCTGGCCGGCGAGCTCCAGCACGCGGGCAACGCGGATGCGCTGCTCGGCCAGCGGCAGGAAGAGGGTCGCCGGATCGAGGTTGCCCTGTAGCGCCACGCCGGGGCCCACCCTGCCGCGCGCCACGTCGAGCGGCACCCGCCAGTCGACGCCCACCACGTCCGCGCCGGTGGCTGCCAGCTGCCCCAGGAGCTCGCCGGTCTCGACGCCGAAGACGATGACCGGCTGGGGATCGCGCGCGTCGCGCCGCAGGCCAGCGATCACCCGCGCGAGGAAGGGCGCGCCGAACTTCGCGTAGTCCTCCGGGCCGAGCGCGCCTCCCCAGGAGTCGAAGATCTGCAGCGCGTGCGCGCCGGCCGCGAGTTGCGCGTTGAGATAGGCGATCAGCGTATCCGAGATCTTGCCCAGGAGCGCCTGCGCCAGCTTCTCGTCGCTGAAGAGGGCAGCCTTCGCCTTCTCGAAGCCGCGCGAGGTCTTGCCCTCGATCATGTACGCCGCCAGGGTCCAGGGCGCGCCGCAGAACCCGATCAGCGGCACGCGCCCGTCGAGGCGCCTGAGGACGCGACGGATGGCCTCCGTCACATAGCCCAGCTCCTGCTCGGGATCGGCGACGTGCAGCCTGTCCACGTCGGCGCGCGAGCGGAGCGGCTCCGGGAACTGCGGCCCCTGATCCTCGAGGACGAGCTGCATGCCCATCGCCTCGCAGACCACCAGTATGTCGCTGAAGAGGATGGCGGCATCCACGCCCAGGATGTCCACCGGCTGGAGCGTCACCTCGGCGGCGAGGTCGGGCGTCTTGCAGAGCTCGAGGAAGGACACCTTGGAGCGGACTGCGCGGTACTCGGGCAGATAACGGCCGGCCTGGCGCATCAGCCAGATGGGGGTCCGATCCACGGGCCGGCGCTTGCAGGCATCGATGAACCGGAAGGACATGGTTGACGGCCTACCACGGTTTTGCGACTCGCACCCGGACGCGGATCCCCCGAGCGACATTCGCGAGCCCCTAGGATCTCCTTGCCACTTGCTGCAACTCCAGCACGGCTTGCCCGCCCTTCCAGACCCGCACCGTCCCGCTGCTCTGCGACACCGAGATCGCCACCGCATTCGTCTCCACCGTAATCGCCGCGGCCGCGGCGTGCCGCGCCCCCAACCCGAGCGGCAACTCCACATTCCCTTCCCCGGTCTGCAGATATCTCCCCGCCGCCAGCACTACGCCGTCCTCGCGGATCACGAACGCCCCATCCAGCACCGCGAAGTTCTTCAGCGCCTCGCGGATGCGCGGGTCGAGCACGTTGCGCTCTGCCTCCGAGATTCCCTGGAACGGATTCAGCGTCAGCTGCTGGCTGTGCTCCATCACGTCGGTGGAGTCGCCCAGCACGAAGATGGTGCCGATGGGGTGCCCCTCGAAGCCTTCGTGGCCGATGGCCATGGCCAGGGAGACGAGCGCCTCCACCACCTGCGAGCTGAACTCCGCCCCCAGCCCCTGGGTATCGATGGAGGCCTTCTCCTCGATCCCGCGCCCGATCTGCAGCCGCACCACCGTGTCG
>DASRTX010000579.1:0-7639 GCA_035655715.1 Myxococcales bacterium
CCGTCGGTACCAATGCCGCCACCTTTGGCGATCAAGTCGATGTTCGCCCCCTGGATTTCGGCCTGCACGTCGGCGGCCGCATCCAACATCGACCCGCTCAAGGTGGCGAGCAGGACGTCGGAATGCTGCGACGCCACCGCGTCGAGATTCAGGTCGCCCTGTGTCTCGGTGACGAACACGCCGTCGCGCGCGACGACACGGACCCTACCCGGGGCCTGGTGGGACGAATCGATTTCAAGAGCGTTGTCCAGGACTCCGACGGCGCCGTTTGCTGCGCTCAGTTGGACGCCGTTGCCGATGACCGACGGCACGGTTCCGCCGGCTGGATTGGTGTCGAGGATCGAGCCGCTGGCGCCCGATGTCGCCAGACTCACGTCGCCTGCGGTGGACTGGATGGTGCCGACGCGCAGGTCGCCCGCGGTTTCGACGATGCCGATGTCGCCGTTGGTGAGCACGTCGACCTGGCCCAAGCCAAGGAGGTCCGTGTTGGCAATCAAGTTGGTCTTCGCGTCGGCGGCAGCGGCGGAGGGAGCGATCACGACGACGTTCGCGCCAGCGAGATGCTGGAATTGGTACGTGCTCGCGATCGGTCCCGACAGGTCCGCCGCGTGGAGGAGCAGATCGGCGGCGCCGCCGGCCGCGATCTCGGAGCTCGCGAACGCCGCGTCGGTGGCGGAAAGGCCGTGGAGCTGTCCGGTCAGCTCGAGAAAGAGGTCCGAGCTGGCCTGCGCGGAGAGATCGCAATCTTGCCCCGAGCTGCGCACGAGCTCGATGACAAGCCGGTTGGAGACTGAGCCCAGCGCATGGGCTGCCAGGGTCAACCGGTTGCTGCGCACGGTGCTGCTTCCGACGGACCGGATATCGCCAGTCGCGTCGCGGATCGTCGTCGATCCGATCGGATTGTCGATGACGCCTCCCAGGACGACGTCCGATGCGCCCTCGTTCGAGATCGCGAGGACCAAGGCGGCGCTCGCCGCCGAGATGCCGCCGACCCGCAGCTCTTCGCTGGAGCGATTGGTGATGGTGATGGTATCGAAGGTCCCGCTGATGTCGTCGATCAGAATCGGCGCGCCGGACACGTTGTCGCCCACCTTGTGCCCACCGTTCACGGTGATGTGGCTCGCTTCCGCGATCCCACCATTGGCATCGATGATGAGCACGGCCGCGTTCTCGGCACCGGGCACAGGACCGGCATCGGCACTGGACACACCACCGGCGTCGGGGAACGGCGTGTCGGGGCCAGCCGAGGTACCCTTGCCGCAAGCCACCATCAGGATCAGTGCAATTGCGGCCGGCAGTCCAGCCGTTCGACCTCGAACGCCTCCAGGATGTGCAAGCAATCGCGTCCTCCAGATGAGGATTTCATCTGTCCAGCAGATCGACTCGTGGTCAAGACTTCGGACGCCTGTCATCCGATCACGATGTAAGCGCGACGGGATCGCGTGACTCACATGCTCCGATACAACCGCACAGCGCCCAATCGGTCTCGCTGGACCCAGGCCACGACCTCTGGGACGCGCGCCACGTCCGGGAAGAATCCGCGCCGGCGCCGACTTCGCGGTGCCCAAGAACAGGCTGAGGCTCGAAATCGGGGGATCAGTTCACCTTCTGGAAGAGTGAGCTGAAGTCGCTTCTGGTCCGCCCATCGGTGATTGAAGCCACGTCAACTTGAAAGGGCGGACATCCCTTCGGCGCGCCACCTGCCCAAGGCACCAGCATCAACCCGCGGGCGCAATTCCAAGGAACCCCATCAGATCGAAGTGCTCCTCCACCGTGCGGCCGGCGCCTTGACCCCGCCAGCTCCGCGCGCGCCCGCAATTCATGCACGCGCAGATGTCGCGGCCGCCCATTCCCTGGGCGCCTCGCAGCGCCCACGTCTCCTCCGCGAACTCCTCGCACTTTTCGCAGCGCTGCACGCGGTCCGCGACCTTGAAGCCGCGATCCTTCATCTTCTTCTTCACCAGCGCAGCGTGCTCGAGCCAGGGCGGCAGGGGAGCCTTCGTTCCCATGCCGCCACCGTAGCACGGCTCAGTTCACGTTCTTGCCTTCCTCGAGCTTCTTCACCATCTGCTCCAGGTTCTTGCGGTTGGCCTCGTCGGGAGCCTGCTTGAGCGCGAGCTTGCCCTCCGCGAGCGCCTTCTGGTTGTCGCCGACGGCGGCGTAGCCGCGCATCAGGCCCACGTGCACCGGCCACTTGTCGGGGAAGCGCTGCGCGTTGATCTGGAAGACCTTGAGCGCCTCCTGCTTCTTGCCCTCGGTGAGCAGCGACCGCCCCACCTGGTGGATGTCGAGCGGCCCCGCCGAGGGATCGGCCATCGCCTTGTCCCAGGTCTGCTTCGCCTCGGCGCCCTTGCCATTGGCCTCCTGCAAGCGCGAGAGCGTCATCAACGTGTTGAAGTTCGGCTGGCCACCCATGGCGGCGTCGGTGGCGCGCTGTGCCCAGTCGAGGCCTTGCGCGACGTCCCCCTTCTTCTCCACCGTATAGTTGGCGGCGGTCACGTAGTTGTGCCAGTCGAATCCGGTGGTGCCGCGGAGCGCCTCACGCATCTCGGAGACGTACATGGCCGGCTCGTTCTCCACCGTGAAGGTGAAGGGAATCTGCAGATCCTCCCATTTGAGCGCGACGGTGGCCTTGGCCGGCTCGCGCTCGGTGAACTCGTAGGTGAGCCACTCGTGGTAGTCGCTCTTCTGCGGCTTCGCCGTCACCCGCAGCTGATCTTCCTTGGGGTTGTACGAGAAGCTGCCCCAGGACGACGAGTTCCTGGAGAAGATCACCGTGAACTCCTCCTTGCCGGGGATCATGTGCAAGCCGTACTTGCCCGCGGGCAGCGGCTGGCCCTGCACCTTCACGTCGTGCGAGGTGGTGAAGATGGTGTTCTCGTTGGCGCCTGCCCGCCAGGGGCAGCTCTTGCAGTTGTTGAAGCCCAGGTCGGTCATGCCGTAGGGGACCAACTGCCCCCAGATCTTGCCGCGGCGATCGTTGTCTTTCAGCGTGACGCGCGGGCTGGAGTAGTTCACCGATACCGTCACCGGGCCGATCTGCTGGGTGACGGTGGCCCTTTGGTTGTCGCCGCTGGGCGGAAAGGGCAGGTCCGCGGAAAAGACGGGAGCGGCGGCGAGCAGCACCACGACAAGCGCGAGGCGAGCGTTCATGTGTGATTCCTCCGACCGGATGCTCCGGCCTTCGGCCTCCGCCCGTCGCCGGGGAAACCCCGGCTCCTCCGGAGGAGGGCGTCAAGCGGTGGACGATGGAACGCGCGATGCGCCCCAGTATTCCAGCACGGCTTGCAAGACGAGCGCGAGGCCCACCACCAGCGCGCAGCCTGCCACGTTGTACCAGAGGTATCCAATCCCGGTGCCGAGCCAGAGCGCTACCACGCAGGCCTGCGCCAGGAGCGTTGCACAGAAGGCGGCGGTCCCCCGCACCCGCGGGAGCAGCCATCCCGTCAGGAAGACGCCCAGCATGGGCCCGTAGAAGATGGACCCGAGGATGTTCACCGCCTGGATCAGGTTGTCGAGCAGCGAGGCGAAGGCGGCGAAGGACATCGCCACCACGCCCCAACCGATGGTGCAGAGCCGGGCCGCGCGCAGGCGCTCGGCGTCGGTCGAGTCAGGTCGCCACATCCGGTAGAAGTCCACCACGCTGGTGGCCCCCAGGGCGTTCAACGCGCTGGCCGTGGCGGAGAGCGCCGCGCAGATGATCACCGCCAGCAAGAGCCCCACCAGCCCCGGCGGGAAATGGCGCAGCACGAAAGAGAGGAAGATGGAATCGGCGTCGCTGGCCTGGCCCGGAGCGCGCACCAGCGCCCGCGCGTCGTGCCGCACCGCGCGCTCGTCGTCCTCGCGCGCGCGGATGACAGTCTTCGCGGCCGCATCCCCGCCCAGCATCCGCTGCACCGCCGCGTGCTTCTCGGCGAAGATGCGGGAGAGGCGGGCATCGAGCGCGTCGAGCTTCGTGGCCACCTCCGGCCCCCGCCGCGCCTGCGCCTCCGCCACCCCGTTCCAGAGCAGCGGCGGCCGCTCGAACTGGTGGAACACCACCACCGCGATGCCCACCATGAGGACGAGGAACTGCATGGGCACCTTGATCAGCGCGTTGAAGAGCAGGCCGGTGCGCGACTCGCGCAAGGACGCGCCTCCCAGGTACCGCTGCACCTGCGACTGGTCGGTGCCGAAGTAGGCCAGCGCCACGAAGAGGCCGCCGATGAGCCCCGACCAGAGCGTGTAGCGCGTATCGAGGCGCAGCGATGCGTCCACGCCCTGCATCTTTCCCAGCGCGCCCGCCACCTTCACCATCCCCACGAGCCCCACGCCGTCGGGCAGCGCGTGCAGCACGAAGAGGAACGCCGCCAGCATCCCCGAAAGCATGATGCCCATCTGCCAGCTCTGCGTGACGCTGACCGCGCGCGTGCCGCCGGACACCGTGTAGAGCACCGCCAGCGCGCCCATGGCCAGGTTGGTGATCTGCAGCGGCCAGCCCAGCACCGCCGTCAGCACCAGGGCGGGCGCGTACAGCGACATTCCCGCCGCCAGCCCGCGCGAGACCAGGAAGATGAGCGCCGTCAGCGTGCGCGTCTTCCGGTCGAAGCGGCCTTCCAGGTACTCGTAGGCGGTGTAGACGCGCAGCCGCCGGTAGATGGGCACCACCCACCAGGCCAGGAGCACCATGGCGATGGGCAGGCCGAAATAGAACTGGATGAACCCCAGCCCGTCCTCGTAGGCCTGCCCGGGTGTGGAGAGGAAGGTGATGGCGCTCGCCTGCGTGGCCATGATGGAGAGGCCGATGGTCCAGAAGCGCTCGCCCTCGCCGCGCAGGTAGGCATCGGCGGTGGCCACGCGGCGCGTCTTCCACACCCCCCAGAGCACGATGGCGAGGACGGTGGCGCAGAGCACCGCCCAGTCGACGGGCCTCACGACGCCGCCCAGCCGAGCAGGGCGAGCAGTCCGATGTCCGCCAGGAGCACCAGCAGCACCGCCGCGGAGAGCCGGCGCAGCGGCGCCTCCTCGGGCGGCGTGCTTTCAGCGGACATCGGCGTCGCGTTCGAGCAGATTGGCGAAGAGCCGCGCGGCCCCGGGCACGCCGGCGGGAAGCTGCCGGAAGAAGGCCAGCCCGGTGTAGACGACGCGCCCCTTGCCGTGGCGGGCGATCAACAGCGACCCGCGCAGCGGCTTTTCCCCGGCATCGTGCATGGAGAGCGGCGCGGCGTAGCGGTCGTCCCACTTCTCAGCGAAGTAGAGGCCCCGCTCCTGCACCCAGCCCTGGAAGTCGGCGGGGCGGATGCGGTTGGGCACGTGCAGGACCGCGTCGTCCTGCGCGAAGGTCACTTCGGCGGTCTCGTCCGTCACGCGCTGTTGGGCGATGGTCATGGCGAACGGCCCCAGCGGCTCCGGCAGCTTGGAGACGAAGTTCTTGGTGTTGTACTGCGTGACCAGCACGCCGCCGCGGGCCGCATAGTCGAAGAGGCGCGGCTTGAGCGCGGCAAGCCAGTCGTGGACGTTGTAGGCGCGGACGCCCAGGACGATGGCGTGAAAAGGCGTCAGGTCGCGCTCGCGCAGCGCCGCTTCGTCGAGGAGCGTGACCTCGTAGCCGAGCTGCGAGAGCACCTCCGCCACCTCGTCGCCGGCGCCGGGAACGTAGCCGACGGACCGTACCCGCCCGCGCTCAAACCCGAAGCGCACCAGGCGCACCCGGGAGGCCGGATGCCAGACTTGTGGCGGCACGTGCGCATGGTCGATGCGGCGCAGCCCGCGATCCCAGGTCTGATCGCCGACGCGCAGCGCCAGCCGCGCCTGGCCGTCATGGGCCTGCGATCCCGGGCGGACCAGGAACGACAGCTCCGCCTCCGCGCCCGCCGCTTCCAGCTTGAAGGGCAGCTCTCTTGGCTCGACGGTGAATCCCTCCGGCACCTCGACCAGCGCCGTGCCCGACACCGGCCCGGCCGAGGCGCGCACGGTGACGCGGAGCTTTCGCGGCGAGGCGTCGGGGAAGAGCAGCGCGGTCGAGCCGGCGTCGATGGTGGCGGGCGGCGCCAGGTCCACCGCGCGGGTCCGCTCGCCGATCACCGGATCCACCCAGCGCTGCACGATGGGCCGACGCACCGTCAGCTCCTGCGTGCCGGAACGGAGCCTGAAATCGGCGAAGAGCTGCGGCGCCGGCTCGGGGAGCGTCCGGTCGTCCAATGCTGCGGCCGTTTGGCCTCCGCCCGTCGCGGGCAAAGCCCGCTCCTCCACCGCCTCCACCGGGTAGTAGCCGTCCTCGGGAGGATGGCGCAGCCAGGCCGGCTCCGAGGAGAGCGCGGGCGGAAGCTGCTTGAGCGAGGCCTTCTGCGTGAAGAGCTGCCCCGGCGCGAGCGGCCCGGATGCGCCCAGATCCTGTCCGGCAGCGCGCACGGAGGTGAGCTCGAGGCCGCCCGGAAGCCGCTGCAACGCGGTGACCGTGACGGGCAGCTCCATGCCCGGCGCCACGGCGGGAAGCTCGGTTGTGACGGAGAGCGCAAGCCCGGCGCAGGCGACGATGGCCTCGGCGATGTCGTCGCGCGGCGATTCCTTGTACGCCTCGAGCAGCGCCGGAATCGCCAGCTGCGGGGCGTCGTCGCGATACGCCTCCAGCGCCCGGCCCAGCGCGCCCTGCGCGGTCTTCTCGGCCACGCCGTCGAGGAACGACGTGCGCATGGATTCCCCGGCGAGCACCTCGAACAGCTCGGGCGTGGGTGCGATGCGCCGGGGCGCGCCGAAGCCCTGGCTCTTGTGCATGCTGCGGCTGTCCCCGGCCAGCTCGCCCATCGACACGCCCAGGAGCGGGTCGTAGGGGTTCAGCTCCATCTTCAGGAAGCGCGAGGTGTCCTCCTTCGGGTCGAACTGGAAGGCGTTCCAGACGATGCGGCGCGCCTTCCAGGTGCCGGCGCGCTTCACCTGCTCGGGCGCGTAGGCGGGATCGGCGGCCTTGGTGAAGGCCTCGAGCGCAAGCTGGGCGGAGGCGGTGTGCTGGCCGTGCGTCTCGGAGGGCACGGGGCTGAAGCGGCTGACGATCACCTCGGGACGGAAGCTGCGGAGCACCCAGACGACGTCCTCGAGGATGCGCTCCTTGCCCCAGATGCGCAGCGTCTCCTCGGCGCTCTTGGAGTACCCGAAGTCGCGGGCGCGGGTGAAGAACTGCTCGGCGCCGTCCAGCCGGCGCGCCGCGAGCAGCTCCTGCGTGCGCAACAGGCCTAGCGCCGGGCCTTGCTCCTTGCCGATCAGGTTCTGGCCGCCGTCGCCGCGCGTGACGGAGAGGTAGCCGGCGCGGAGCTTCTTCACGTTCACCAGCCACGCCAACAGGCGCGTGTTCTCGTCGTCCGGGTGCGCGGCCACGTAGAGGACGCGCGCGCCTTCGGGCAGCCGCTCCAGCATGCGGCGCAGCCGCGCCGCGTCAGGCTGCGCGGGGGGGACGGAAGGCGAAAGGGTCATCGCGAGCAGGAGCAGTCCGGTCATTTGGGGGCGCCAGTATAGATGCGGGCGGCCTCATGCCGCTTCCTCGTCCGCCAAAGAACCCGGCGCGCGCCCGGGCATGCCCGCCACCGGATGCTGCGGCCTTCGGCCTCCGCCCGTCGCCGGGGGGACCCCGGCTCCTCCCGGATGCTGCGGCCTTCGGCCTCCGCCC
>DASRTX010000580.1:0-2600 GCA_035655715.1 Myxococcales bacterium
TGGAGCAGCTGCCGGACGACTATCGCACCGTGTTCCTCCTCAAGGACGTGGACGGCCTCTCCAACGAGGACATCGCGACTGCTCTGGAGTTGACGATTCCCGCGGTGAAGAGCCGCCTCCACCGCGCCCGCCTCGCGCTGCGGGAGAAGCTGGGCGAGTTCTTCGACGCGCCGGCAAGATGACGCGGTGGCCTGCGAATCCCGGGCCCCCCCGGTGCATCTTTACGTGCAGGTCGGTTAGGATATCGCGCGGCCTCCCACACAATCACGCACAGGACACCGCCGTTTGACCAACCAGATCCACCACTGCAAGGACTGCGTCGACCTCCTCGGGGACTACATCGAGGGCACTCTTCCGCAGGAACGTGCGAAGGAGCTGGAAGACCACCTCAGCCTCTGTCCCCCCTGCATCACCTTCGTGCGCACCTACCGCGCCACCCGCAAGATCTGCCGCCACGCGCTCGAGAAGGACATGCCGGACGAGCTGGTCAACTCGCTCTCCGCATTCTTGGCGAAGCACGTGCCCGGGTTCAGCTGCTCGAAGTCCGACACGGCCAGCGGGCCGCAGGCCCCAGCCGCCGACGCCGGGCCGAAGAAAGTCTAGAAAGCCTTCATGAACGTCGATCGTGAGGAACTCCTCTCGGCGCTCCACGGAGCGCGCGGGAAAGGGTTGTCCTTGAAGCAGCTCGCCGGGCATCTCCGGCTCGGGCACGCCGCGCACAAGCAGCTCCGCCGCGAACTCTCCGATCTGCTGAAGGAGGGCCGCACGAGCTTCGACGGGCACGTCTATCGAGAGCAACGCGGCAGCCCGCCGCCGCCGCAGTCGCAGCCGCGCGACCAGCGCCGGCCCCAGCCGCGCCGCGCGCCGGCGGCCCTGCTGGAAGGGGCGCGCCAACGCCGCGAGAAGCAGCCCGCCGGCGTCGCCACCAAGCCCGGGGCCCAGGTCACCGGAGTGATCCACATCAAGCAGGAGGGCTACGGCTTCGTCACGCCGCTGATCGGGGGAGGCGGCCGCGAGAACGACCTCTTCGTGCCGCCGCAGTTCGTGATGGATGCGCTCGACGGCGACGTGGTGCTGGCGCGCGCCATCCGCGGCCGCGACGGCCGCCTCGCCGGCGAAGTGGTGGATGTGGTGGAGCGGAGGCGCCAGCTGGCGCTGGGGATCTACCAGACCAAGGACAAGTCGCACTGGGTGATCCCCCACGACCGCAACCTCTCCCAGAACATCTCCGTCGCGCGCCATCCGAAGGCCCATGACGGGGACATGGTGAAGGTCCGGCTCCAACGGGAACAGAAGGGCGCGCTGCGCGGCGAGGTCATCGCCGTGCTGGGAAAGAGTGGGGACCCACGCTTCGAGATCCTCGCCGCCGCCTACGCGGAGGGCTTCGCCGACGAGTTCGACCCCGCCACCCGCATCGCCGCCGAGAGCGTGCCCGACCGCGTGCATCCGGAGGAGATCGCGGCGCGTCGCGACTTGCGCCACCTTCCGCTGGTCACCATCGACGGAGAGGACGCGCGCGATTTCGACGACGCGGTCCACGTGTCGCGCACACCGGGAGGCTACCGGCTGGTGGTGGCCATCGCCGACGTGGCCCACTACGTGCGGCCCGGCGGCCCGCTCGACCGCGAGGCGTTGCGGCGCGCCACCAGCGTCTATTTCCCCGGCATGGTGCTCCCCATGCTGCCGGAGAAGCTCTCCAACGGCATCTGCTCGCTCAATCCCGACGTGGACCGGCTCTGCATGGTCTGCGACCTGGCGCTGGACAAGGATGGCAAGCCGCAGCAGGCCGACATCTACGACGCGGTGATGCGCAGCCATGCGCGGCTCACCTATTCGCGGGTCGCGGCGGCGCTGGAAGGGTCGGGGGATGCGGAGATCGCGCCGCTGCTCGACGATCTGCGCGTGGCGCATGAGCTTTCGAAGAAGCTGACGGCGCAGCGCAAGGAGCGCGGCAGCATCGACTTCGACCTGCCCGAGGCGAAGATCCTCCTCGACGAGCAGGGCAGCGTCGCGGAGATCGTGCGTCGCCCGCGCAACGACGCGCACCGCCTGGTGGAGGAGTTCATGCTCGCCGCCAACGAGGCGGTGGCACGCTTCTTCGACGTCCGCGGGCTCCCCACCGTCTACCGCATCCACGACCAGCCCGACGAGGAGAAGCTGGACGCCTTCGCGGCGCTCGCCCGCACGCACGGCTTCGAGCTGCCCGGCGGCGAGCTGCTCACGCCCGGCGTGCTCAACGAGTTCCTCAAGGCGGTGGAGGGGAAGCCGGCGCAGAAGGCGCTCAACTCCCTGCTCCTGCGCGCGATGATGCAGGCGCAGTACAGTCCCGACAACATCGGCCACTACGGGCTGGCGGCGCCGACCTACCTGCACTTCACCTCGCCGATCCGGAGATATCCGGATCTGATGGTGCACCGGCTGCTCAAGGAGCACTGGGCGCGCGGCGCCAGGTCGCTCAGCGAGCAGGAGCTGGAGGAGCTGCAGGAGAACCTCGACGCGGTCGCCGCCCGCAGCTCGGAGCGGGAGCGCGCCTCCTCCACCGCCGAGCGCGAGGTCGACAACTACTTCGCGGCCCTGTTCATGAAGGACAAGGTCGGCCA
>DASRTX010000581.1:0-4532 GCA_035655715.1 Myxococcales bacterium
GATCGCCAGCACGGAAATATTCAAGCCGTAGCCACTTTTCCCAGCCGGTGCCGCGAGCCACGCATTGACGGCGGCTGCGCGAAGCGGTTCACTGCCCTGGCACCACGCGGACCGGGGGGAACGCGATGGCCACCATCACCATCCTCGCGATCGACGGCGGAGGAATCCGCGGGATGATCCCGGCGGCGTTCCTCGACGCGCTGGAGCAACGGACGGGTCACGCGGTCTGCGACCTGTTCGACTACGTCGCAGGCACGTCCACCGGCGGGATCCTCGCCCTGGGCCTGGGGGTTCCGCGCCCCGGCACGGGAGCGCCCTTCACCGCCCGCGGCCTGATGGACCTCTATCGCGACGAGGGCGCGCACATCTTCTCCCGCAGCCTGCTCCACCGCCTTGTCGCCCTGGAAAACCTGAACGGGCCCAAGTATCCCGCCGACGGCGTGGACGCCGTGCTGCAGCGCTACTTCGGCGGCATGCGTCTGAAGGAGGCGCGCACCAACGTCCTGGTGACGTCCTATGCAATCGAGGAGCGCTGCCCGTTCTTCTTCCGCAGCTGGCAGGCAAAGGATGCGCCGAGCCACGACTACGATGTCTGGCAGGTGGCGCGGTCCACCTCGGCGGCGCCCACCTACTTTCCGCCCCACCGGATCCGCGCCGGAGACGGCGCCACCTACGCCTTGATCGACGGGGGCGTCTACGCCAACAACCCCGCCTTGTGCGCCTGGACGGAGGCGCACGACCGGCATCCCGGCGCGGAGATCGTGGTGGTGTCGCTGGGCACCGGCAACGAGCAGCGCAAGATCGCCTTCGAGGACGCCAGGGATTGGGGCCTGGCCGGCTGGGCGCCTCGGCTGCTCGACCTCATCTTCGACGGCGTCAGCGATACCGTCGACGTCGAGCTCGACGAGCTGCTCAACACCCGCGGGCTGCACAACCACTTCCGCTTCCAGACCGACCTGCGCGGCGTGGACGCCTCGCTCGACGCCACCGATCCGGCCAACCTCGAAGGCCTGCGCGCGCTGGGCGTGGATCTCGCCCGGGGCCCCGCCTTCGAGGCGATCTGCAGCGAGCTCGGGGCGGTGCTGGCGGAGCGGGCGGCGTTGAACCAGCCGGTGCCCTTGCCGCCCGTCGCCGGAGCTCGCGCGGTCTCCTGAGCAGATCGATCAGATCGCAAGCTCGAAGGAGACGGTGAGGTTGGTGTCCAGATCGAGCTTCCCCGGCGGTGGCGAGCTGTCCTCCGCGATGCCGAACGAGACGCTGAAGCTCAGCGTGCGCACCAGCCGCGTGGTGAGCTTGGCCACGTTGGTGAGGAGCAGGCGCGGCCCGTTGGGGACGTTCACCAGCGCGCTCAGCTCGTCGGTGAAGATGGTGTCGCGGCTGAGCGCGTAGCGCCCGGCGAATCCTGCCGCCGGGGCGGCGATGGTCTCGTCCGGCAGGTTCACCACGGTCGGATAGTACTGGAAGCGGTACTCGCGCCCGCCGCGGAACCCGAGGTCGAGTCGAAAGGCGGCGGACTGGAAGTCCCCTTCCTTCTGATCGACGAGATAGAAGGAGACTCCGCCCTCGGCGGCGGGCCGCCATTCCACCGACTTGAGGTGGTCGGTGTCGGCGATGCCTTGCAGGTAGAGCGAGGTCACCGGGGTGAACCGCCGCTCGCCGCGCAGCGCGGCCGAGCCGTTGAGGGCGGTGGTGCTGCGCACGCCCGTGGCGGGGTCGGTGGACCGGCCGTACGCCGCGCTCGCCTTGAAGCCGTAGATCCAGTCGGGAGTCTTGCGCGAGAACGCCGCGCCGACGCTGAACGTGGTGGTCTGCGAGTTTCCGGTCAGCACGATGGCGCCCGCCGCCACGTTGCCGGTGGTGGTGCTCCCCTCGGCGGCAGCCGGCGCCCCAGGCGCCGCGGCCACCGGAGCCTGCGCCAGCAATGCGGAGATGATGCAGGAGATCATTGCGTGCCCTCCCTTTCGCGGCGCATTTCCAGCGCCATCGGCAACGGCCGTCTATTGGACCTTTCCCGTATGGACGGAGCCGTCTATCCTCGCGCCGTGACGCAGGCCGTGACCCTGACCCTCCGCTCCATCCGCAGCGTGGCGGTGGAGGTGCCGATGAAGCTGCCGCTGGGCACCAGCGCCGCCACCGTGCGCGCCGCGCCTTTGTTGTTGATCGACGTGGAGACCGACCAGGGCGTCACCGGCCGGTCGTATCTGTTCTGCTACGTCACCGCGGCGGCCGCCGCCATCGCCGCCCTGCTCGGCGAAGTCCAGCAGGTGGTGCGGGGCGACCCACTGGCTCCCTCGGTGCTCTGGGCGAAGCTCGCCCGCCGCTTCCGGCTGATCGGCGTCCAAGGCATCGTCCGGATGGCGATGTCGGCGCTCGACGTGGCCTGCTGGGACGCGCTGGCGGTGGCGGCCGGCCAGCCGCTGGCGGTGCTCCTGGGAGGCGCGCCCCGCCCCATCCCCGCCTACAACAGCAACGGGCTGGGCCTGATGGCTCCCGAGGCGGCCGCCGACGAGGCGGCACTGCTGCTGCAGGGAGGCTTCCAGGCGGTGAAGCTTCGACTCGGGCATCCCACGCTGGAGGCCGATCTCGCCGCCGTGCGGGCGGTGCGCAAGCGACTGCCCGACAGCGTTGCCTTGATGGTGGATTTCAACCAGGCGCTGACGGTGGCCGAGGCGCTGCGTCGCGGCCGCGCCTTGGACGACGAAGGGGTCTATTGGATCGAGGAGCCCATCCGCCACGACGACTACCGCGGCTGTCACCGGATCGCCGGCGAGCTGCGGACGCCCATCCAGATGGGGGAGAATTTCTCGCTGCCCTACGCGATGCAGGAGGCCATCCGGGCCGGCGCCTGCGACTACGTGATGCCCGACCTGGAGCGGATCGGCGGCGTCACCGGCTGGCAGCGCGCCGCAGCGCTCGCATTGACCCATGACCTGCCCATGTCGTCGCACCTCTTTCCCGAGGTCAGCGCGCACCTGCTTGCGGCCACGCCCACCTGCCACTTCCTCGAGTACGTGGACTGGGCGGACGCGGTGCTGGCCGAACCGCTGCGCATCGAGGGGGGAAACGCGATGCCCTCCCATCGTCCCGGCGCCGGGCTCGCCTGGAACGACGACGCAGTGCGGCGCTATCGGATCGGATGACCGGCATCCTGCGGCCCACGACGCAAGTCGGATATCGGGGCCGGCCCGCGAGGGGCGTACACTGCACCCCTTAGGAGGTCGCGTGGAAGCCTCCGAAGTGGATGGGCGGCCTGAGCGGCCGTTGATCGAACGCGCCATCGTGGGCGAGAGCATCCGGGGCCTGGGGCTGCCGGCGCCCATCACCGTGCCGCAGGACGCGACGCTGCTTGCGGTGGTGGAGACGATGCGGGCGCAGCACATCGGCTGCGTGCTGGTGACCGGACCCCAGGGCAAGCTGGCCGGCATCTTCACCGAGCGCGACCTGATGACCCGCGTCGCCCTCGGCTCGCCCAAGTGGGAAGCGGAGCGCGTGGCCGACTACATGACGCCGGATCCGGAGACGCTGCGCCCCGACGACCGCATCGCCTGGGCGCTCAAGCTGATGCACATCGGCGGTTACCGGCACGTGCCCCTCACCGACGAGGAGGGCAGGCCGGTGGGCGTCGTCTCAATCAAGGACATCGTCGACTTCATCGTGGATCTGTTTCCCGCCCCGGTGCTCAACCTCCCGCCCGATCCGCGCCGCAAGCCGGACTGCGAGTTCATGGGCGGAGGAGAGGACTAGACTAGCGGCAGTTCGCGGGACTAGGGCCGTTCCGTCGGGGGCTTCGTCCCCGATCCCGGCAGCGGACGGTTGCGGCCGCCCTCGTGCTCCGCCGAGAGGAGTTCCTCCAGCGTATCGTACCGGTAGATGACCGGCGCCTGGTTCTGGAAGAGCCCGCCTGTGTCGGCGGTGGGGCCGTAGGTCGAGTAGAGGTCGCGACCGAGCAATCGCAGGTAGACGGTGAGCTGCCCGCGGTGGTGCGCCGAGTGGGCGATGCGCCGGAGCATGATCCAGGCGCGCGTCCGCCGCACGTCGAAGAACTTCGCCTCCTCCTCGAACCACGCCGCCGGCTTCTCTTTCAGGAGCGAGAGCCTTTTCGTCGAGGCCGCCGCGTAGTGATCGAGGAAGTCGAGCTTGGTTTCCCTGGCGGGAAAGACGCTCATTCCCGCGTCGATCTGGAGCATGGTCTTCATCCACACGTCCTCGGACGCGCACTGGTGCACCATCTGCTCCAGAGGCGTGCGGGCGCGCGGCTCGGGCCGGAAGCCCAGGTCCTTTTCCTCGAACTGCGACCAGACCGACAGCGTCTTCAGCCGCTCGGTGTCATAGGTGTCGGCGAAGAACGTGAAGGCGTGTTCCACGCGGGCCTCCTTTCCCTCAGCTCAGCGCTTCCTCCTGCAGGAACTGCAGCACCGCCGCCTCATCGCGCCGCAGCGCCGCGGGCCGCTTGCGGCCGCGGAAGAGGCGCGGCCCGGCCCGCGACGGCAGCGCGACGGTGCGCCCTGCCAGGTAGGCGTGCACCAGCCCCG
>DASRTX010000582.1:0-2777 GCA_035655715.1 Myxococcales bacterium
AGGGGCGGATTTCTGTCGTGAAAGGTAGGTGCGTAAACCTTGACGAGGTTTCAAGGATTCCGATACTCAACAATGCTCGCCCAATGCGGCGCTGGCCCGCGCTTTGTATCTTCGGCGGGAAGCGGCACCGCGCGCGGTTGGTTGGGTAAAGAGTTGCCCCCCGGAGGTTCCTTGGACAAGTCGTACACGATCCTGCTCGTCCCGGACCGTGACGCCAAGGTGAAGAAGATTCGCCTCGAGCACCGGATGCTCGTTCGGGTGGCGTTTTGCGCTGGGTTGGTGGTGCTCGCGCTCATCGGTGCGCTGGCGCACTATTTCCAGGTGGTGGGGAAGGTTGCCGAGAACGAGCTGATCCGCGCCGAGAACCTGGAGCTGCAGAACCGCTGGCGCGAGGCGGAGCAGAAGTTTGCCCACATCAACGACGAGCTGGACCGGGTGAAGCGGCTCAACGCCAACCTGCGCCACATCACTTCGCTGAACGATCCCGAGCGCAAGCTGTCGATGCCCCAGCCCGAGCCCAGCCAGGGCCAGGCTTCCCCCGAGTTCGTGGGCGGCGGCATCGCCACCGAGCCGGCGCAGTCCGGCATGGGCGCCGTGGGGGTGGGCAAACCGCTTCCTGCGGGTGGAGAGGGACGGATGATCGCCGACGGCGACGCGCGGCCCGCGCCCGCCGAGGATTCCGATTTGCTCAAGCAGCTGGACGGCCTGGACAAGAAGGTGAAGGCGCAGGAGCAGGAAGCCCGCGCCCTGAAGAGCTACTTCGAGGATCAGCAGGCGCTCCTCGCCTCGGCGCCCTCCATCTGGCCGGTGCGCGGATGGGTGACCTCCGACTTCTCGGTGCGCCTCGATCCCTACACCGGCGAGCGGGTGATGCACGAAGGCATCGACGTGGCCACCGCGCTGGGCACGCCTGTGCGCGCGCCGGCCGACGGCACGGTGGTGTTCGCCGGCCTGGAAGGCGGCTACGGCCACGTGCTGGTGCTCGACCACGGCTACGGGCTGAAGACGCGCTACGGCCACCTGCAGCGCATCGACGTGAAGGTGGGCGACAAGATCAAGCGCGGCCAGTTCGTGGCGGCGGTGGGCAACACCGGCCGCAGCACCGGCCCGCACCTGCACTACGAGGTCCGCGTCAACGGCGTGGCCGACAACCCGAGGAAGTTCATCCTCGAAGAGTGAGCCGTCGTTCTTGACTTCGCTGGGACAGGGCTTACGCTTGGCCGGAATGCGAGGCAGGCTGGCGGCGGCATGTGCAGCGGTGCTGGTGGGGCTTTCCCCCGCCGGCGCGCTGCCGTTTGCCTCGTTTGCCGCGGCCGCGGTGGTCTCCGCGGAAACGGTCGCGCATCCCGTCCCGGCCGCCCACGGCGAGACCGAGCGCAGCGCGCAACGCGCCGCGCCGCTGCCGCGCAGCGCCGACAGGGCCGCTGAAGCGCGCGTGCCCTCGATCTTCCGCTCGCCCTCCGGCCCGGCCCCGAGCCAGGCTCCGCCGGCGGCGTAAGCCCGCCTGAGTCCAAAGCTTTGCCTTGCGCCCCTGGCGCGCCCCTCCCTTTCGCAGCACCCAAGGAACTCCATGTTCGACTACGTCCTGAAGAAGATCATCGGCACCAAGAACCAGCGCGAGCTGAAGCGGATGAACCCGCTGGTCGGCCGCATCAACGAACGCGAGGGCTGGGCCAAATCGCTCTCCGACGATCAGGCCCGCGAGCAGGTCCAGGCCTGGCGCAAGGAAGTGGCCGCCGCGAAGCCGCTGGAGAAGTCGGCGGTGCTCGATCGCATCCTTCCCGACTGCTTCGCGCTCACCCGCGAGTCCTCGGTGCGCTCGCTGGGCATGCGCCACTTCGACGTGCAGCTGATCGGCGGCATGGGCCTGCACAAGGGCATGATCGCCGAGATGAAGACCGGCGAGGGCAAGACGCTGGTCGCCACGCTGCCCTGCGTGCTCAACGCCCTCGAGGGCAAGGGCGTGCACGTGGTCACGGTGAACGACTACCTGGCCAAGCGCGACGCCGAGTGGATGGGCCGGCTCTACCGGCACATGGGCCTCACCACCGGCGTGGTGGTTCACGGCCTCACCGACCGGCAGCGGCAGAAGGAGTACGGCGCCGACATCACCTACGGCCAGAACAACGAGTTCGGCTTCGACTACCTGCGCGACAACATGAAGTTCCGGCTCTCCGACTACGTGCAGCGCGAGCTGCACTACGCCATCGTCGACGAGGTGGACTCGATCCTCATCGACGAGGCGCGCACGCCGCTGATCATCAGCGGTCCGTCGGAGGAGAGCACCGACAAGTACTACAAGATCAACAAGGTCATCCCCGGCCTGATCCGCGACCGCGACTTCACCGTCGACGAGAAGGCGCGCTCGGTGGTCCTCACCGACGAGGGCGTGGAGAAGGTGGAGGCCCGGCTCGCGGTCGGGAACCTGTACGACCCGGAGCAGATCGAGACCCTGCACCACGTCGAGCAGGCGCTGCGCGCGCACACGCTGTACCGCAAGGACCACGAGTACGTCGTCAAGGACGGCGAAGTGATCATCGTGGACGACTTCACCGGCCGCTTGATGCCGGGCCGCCGCTGGAGCGACGGGCTGCACCAGGCGGTCGAGGCGAAGGAGAACGTCAAGATCGAGAACGAGAACCAGACGCTCGCCACGGTGTCCTTCCAGAACTATTTCCGCCTCTACACCAAGCTCGCGGGCATGACCGGCACCGCCGACACCGAGGCCGCCGAGTTCAACAGCATCTACAAGCTGGACGTGCTCGTCATCCCCACCA
>DASRTX010000583.1:0-14060 GCA_035655715.1 Myxococcales bacterium
TGGGCAGCGGCGCCACCAGCGAGCCGTCGCGCTCCACGCCGCGCAGCAGCGCCTCGTGCGCGAAGATGCGGGTGGTGTCCTGGGCGTGCACGATGGGGTGGAAGAAGCTGGTGAAGCGGCCCTCGGCGAGCTGGTCGAGCAGCCAGCCCGACCGCGCCAGCACGTCGAGCGAGTGCAGCGTGGTCATGCGCGCGAAGTCCGGCAGCCGGGGCGGCTGCTCGCCGGGCAGGAATAGAGCGCGCGTCTCCAGCGCCTCCGACTCGGAGAGGGCGTCGATCAGCTCGGCCGTGCAGAGCTGCACCTCGCTCTCACGCAGCGGGATGCGCACGCAGGCATCGATGAACTCGTGATCGCGGTGCGCCTCGCGCAGGGTCCTCGCCACCAGCAGCGCCGTGCGGCCCGGCCGCAGCCAGAGGTAGAGGGTGCCGGCCCCGCGAATGCGATCGGGAAGGCGCCGGTGGAGGGCGCGGGCGATGGTCGGAGCGGGGTCGCTGGGGGGGGCCGAGATGGGCAGCCGGCTCAAGATCTAAAGTGTCTAACCGAGTTCCTGAACATGCGTCAAGCAGGTGGTGCTGTGTTCCAGCGCCACTAGACGCGACATCCACCCCCCGTGGACGGCGGCGCGGCGATGACGTACAGGCATCGCATGCGTTGCCTCGCGCTGCTGCTGCTCCTCGGCTGCACCACCGTACCCAAGGTGCCGCCCGAGCGGCTGGCCGCCATGCGCGAAGCCGACGAGGAAGACGCGCTGAAAGGGTGCAAACCGCTGGGGAAGTTCAGGGGATCCTCCACCCAGGTGGGCGACCCTGGCCTGGCCCAGGCGCGCGGTGAGGCGAAGGCCAAGTGCGCCGCCGCGGGCGCCACCGACTTCGCCTATACCTCCGAATCGGTATCGCCCGACGTGATCACCGTCGACGCCAAGGCCTATGACTGCACGGTCCGCCGCTGAGGCCACGCGCGCGGACTTTCCGCACCTGCTCGAGATCCAGACCCGCTGGCACGACAACGACGTCTACGGCCACGTCAACAACGTGGTCTACTACGCGTACTTCGACACGGTCATCAACCGCTATCTGATCGACGCCGGCCTGGACATCGCGCGCGGTCCCGCCATCGGGGTCTGCGTCGAATCGCAGTGCACGTTCAATGCTTCCTTCGCCTTCCCCGACGTGGTCCACGCCGGGCTGCGCGTGACCAGGCTCGGCAACAGCAGCGTCCAGTACCAGATCGGGGTCTTCCGCGGCGAGCTGCTCTGCGCGCTCGGATCCTTCGTCCACGTCTTCGTCGATCGCGAAAACCGCAAGCCGGTGCCCATTCCCGAACCCATCCGCGCAGCCCTCGCGCGCATTGCCGGAGCCCCCGCATGAAGCGCCTCGCCCTCGTCCTCGCCCTCGTCGCGTGCGCTTCCGCGCAGAAGCCCGCCGCTGCGCCCCAGCCGCAGCCGCCGGTGGCCCGGAAGGTCCCGCACGCCACCGCGCTGCACGGCGAGACGCTGGAGGACGACTACTTCTGGCTGCGGCAGAAGGGCACGCCGGAGGTGGAGGAGTACCTGCGCGCGGAGGCTGCCTACGCCGACGCGATGATGAGGCCCACCGAGCCGCTGCAGCAGCGGCTCTACGGCGAGATGCTCTCGCGCGTGCAGGAGACCGACGCCGCGGCCCCCTTCCGCAAGGACGGGTACTGGTATTACACGCGCACCGAGCAGGGGAAGCAGTACGTGATCCTCTGCCGCCGCAAGGGATCGATGGAGGGGCCCGAGCAGGTTCTCCTCGATCTCAACCAGCTCTCCCAGGGAAAGAAGTTCATGGCGCTGGGCACCTGGGACGTGAGCGACGACGGCAACCTGCTGGCCTACACCACCGACGAGACGGGCTTCCGGCAATACGGCCTCCACCTGCGCGACCTGCGCACCGGGAACGACGGACCGGACAACGTGGCCCGCGTCGACAGCGTGGCCTGGTCGCGCGGCGGCGGCTGGCTCTTCTACGTGGTCGAGGATCCGGTGGCCAAGCGCCCCTTCCAGCTCTGGCGACACGCGGTGGGCGCGGCCAAGGACGACCTCATGCTGGAGGAAAAGGACGACAGGTTCGACCTGGAGGTGCGCCGCTCCCGGTCGCGCGACTTCATCTTCGTCACCTCCTCCTCGCACACCACCAGCGAGGTGCGCTTCTTCGCCGCGAGCGATCCCTTCGCCACGCCCATGCTGGTGCAGCCGCGCGAGGCGGGCCACGAGTACTACGTCGATCACCGCGGCGGGCTGCTCTACATCCGCACCAACTCGGGCGGCCGCAACTTCCGGCTGGTCACCGCGCCGGTCTGGGCGCCGCGCAAGGAGAACTGGACCGAGGTGGTGCCGCACCGCGAGGAGGTGATGCTGCTCGACGTCGACCTCTTCGCCAACAACCTGGTCCTGACCGAGCGCGAAGGCGGGCTTCCGCAGATCGCCGTCACCGATCTGCGCACGGGCAAGGCACGCAGGCTCTCCTTTCCCGAGTCGGACTACGACGTGAGGCCGGGGCAGAATGAGGAGTGGGATCCGGCGGCGCTGCGCATCGCCTACCAATCCCCGGTCACACCGAGGAGCGAATACGACGTCGATCTCGGCTCAGGCGAATGGAAGCTGGTGAAGCGCGATCCGGTGCCCAACTACGACGCGGCGAAGTACGAGGTGGAGCGCATCCAGGCCACGGCGGGGGACGGCGTGCGGGTGCCGGTCGCGGTGATCCACCGCAAGGGAGCGCCGCGCGACGGGAGCGCGCCGCTCTTCCTCTACGCCTACGGCTCCTACGGGGTCTCGTATCCCGACACCTTCGACTCGCGCCGGTTCAGCTTGATCGACCGCGGCGTCACCTTCGCCATCGCGCACATCCGCGGCGGCGGCGAGTTGGGCAAGAGGTGGCACGACCAGGGCCGCATGATGAACAAGATGAACACCTTCACCGACTTCATCGCCTGCGCCGAGCACCTGGTCGCGCAGGGCTACACCGGCAAGGACCGGCTCGCCATCGGGGGCGGCAGCGCGGGCGGCCTCTTGATGGGTGCGGTCACCAACCTGCGTCCCGATCTGTTCCACGCTGTGGTCGCCTGGGTGCCTTTCGTCGACGTGCTCAACACCATGCTCGACGAGTCGCTGCCGTTGACGACCGGCGAGTTCGAGGAGTGGGGCAACCCCAAGAACGCCGCCGAGTTCAAGTACATGCGGCAGTACTCGCCCTACGACAACGTCGCCGCCAAGGCGTACCCAGCCATGCTGGTGAAGTCGTCGTACAACGACTCGCAGGTGATGTACTGGGAGCCGGCCAAGTGGGTGGCGCGGCTGCGCGCCAGCAAGACCGACGCGAACGCCTTGCTCTTCAAGATCAACATGGAGCCCGCAGGACATGGCGGAGCGTCCGGCCGTTACGATCGCCTGCGCGAGACCGCTTTCGACTACGCGTTCCTCCTCTCGCAGCTCGCCCCTGCGGCGGGCAGCCCCGCAGGTCGATGAACGCGATCAGTTTGCGGCCAGACGCTCCGCCATGACCTCGGGGCCGAGCCGATCGTAAACAGCACGCCGCGTTCCTGAAGACGTGGCGCGCCGGCGGTCGGCCCGGCCCTTTGGTGCCCCCCTTCGGCCCGTCGAATCGCTCACCCCGGACGAAGCGATCGTGCCGAAACATGAAACCTTGAGATTCACGTTGCAGATGTGCAGCGCCTCGCTCGCTTGCGTGCAGACGCAGTCGGTGTACGACGTGTCGCCCCTGCGGCCGCGCTTCTCCATGCAGGCATGGAACGAGTTGCCCTGCGCGTGATCGCGCGCCTGCTCGCAAGCGGAAACACGGTTGCCGTCGCTGCCCACCCCGAAAAAGCGCTCGGTCCACTCCCCCGCGAGGACCGGCTGGGCTGCGCAGGAAACGACGACGGCAACAGTGGCGGCGAAGAGCCTCATCGAGCCGGACCAGGAGCACGGAACGTGCCAGCCCCCTCCCCTGCTGGAGGCACGCCGGGAGACAGGAGGCGCAACAGGGCTGCCCCTGTAGCGCTTCCTGTTGCACCTCCGGAGGACGGTGGCCGATACTCGCCTCATGCAGGCGCCCGGGAACCACCCTTCGGACGTCACCGCCGACGAGCCTGGGCCGCGGATCGCCGACAAGAACCACTCGGCTGCTCTGACGGCGGCGTTCCAGGCCGAGCAGCCCTGCGAGGCGCCGGTGTGGGCGCTGCTCGCAGGCGTCGACGCGGTGTGGCTGGGCCGCGGCCGCGGCGCCGGCCGGGCGGAGCGCGTGGTCGCTGGTTCCGAGCAGCACCTGCGCATCGAGCTGCCGGACCGCTTCCTCTCCTCGGCCCACGCCTCGCTGCAGCGCATCCTCGGGCGCTGGCTGCTCGAGGACCAGGGCTCCCGCAACGGCACCTATGTCGACGGCGCCCGCGTCGAGCGCTACGAGTTGCAGGACGGCGCCGTCTTCGAGATCGGGCACAGCTACTTCGTCTTCCGGGCGTCCGCGCCGCTGGACCAGCAGCCGGTGGCTGCGGGCGACGCCTGGCCGGGGTCGCTGCAGCCCGCCTTCGCCGCCCAGCTGCGGGCGCTGGAGCGGGCCGCCGCCACCTCGCTGCCGGTGATCATCCGCGGCGAGACGGGCACCGGAAAGGAAGTGCTCGCGCGCACCGTCCACCGGCGCTCGGGCCGGACGGGCGCGTTCCAGGCCATCAACTGCGCGGCGCTGTCCCCAGCGCTGATCGAGTCCGAGCTGTTCGGCTATCGCAAGGGAGCGTTTTCCGGAGCGATCGAGGACCGGCCCGGCTTGGTGCGCAGCGCCGACAAGGGCACGCTCTTCCTCGATGAGATCGGCGACCTGCCGCTGCCGGCGCAGGGGGCGCTCTTGCGCGTGCTGCAGGAATCGGAAGTGCTGCCGGTGGGCGGCACCCGCGCGCTGCCGGTGGACTTCCGCCTGGTGGTGGCCACGCACCGCGATCTGGAGCGGATGGTGGCGGCAGGCCAGTTCCGCCCCGACCTGCTCGCCCGCATGAGCGGCCTGTCCATCACGCTGCCGCCCTTGCGCGAGAGGATGGAGGACCTGGGCACGCTGGTGAGCGCATTGCTGGAGAGGCTGGCGCCGGAGCGCAAGGGCTCCATCCGTTTCACCGTGCCCGCGGCGCGGGCGCTGTTCGGCCATCGCTGGCCGCTCAACGTGCGCGAGTTGGAAAAGGCGCTGGCACTGGCGCTGGCGCTCTCAACCGACGGGCTCGTCGACTTGCCCCACCTCCCGCCCGAGGTGCGCGCCGCGGCGCCGGCAGCCGTTCCGCAGGGCCCGGCGCCAGAGTTGCCGCCCGAGGAAGCGCAGCGCCGCGAAGAGCTGCTGGCGCTCTTGCGCGAGCACCGCGGCAACGTCACCGCGGTGGCGCGCGTGCTGGGCAAGGCGCGCGTGCAGGTGCAGCGCTGGATGCGCAGGTACCACATCCAGCCGGCGACGTTCAGGTAGCGGCGCTCACCGCAGGCAGTGAATCCGGTCCTCGGGTCGGATGCCGAGCCGCGCCAGCATGGCGGGATCGATGGGCGTTTCCCTCGACGGCGGCACGTACAGGGTAGTCGCCCGCGACACCTCCGCGAGATGCACGGAGCCGATGCGGATCTTGTGGATGGAGGGTGGGAAGCCCGGCAGGGTAGAGGCCTCGTAGACCGTGGCGAGGTGGTTGCGGGGATGGATCTCCAGCAGCGCTTCGGTGAGCACTTCGAGCTTGGCCCGGTCGACGGGCCCCTCGGCAAAATCGAGGCGCCCCACCACGCCCACCTGCCAGAGGACCAGCCCCACCGCCGGATCGGCACGCCGGTGGCGCAGGAGGTAGTCGGTGGCCTCGTAACTCTGCCAGCCCGTGGCGCCGGGATCGACGCCCAGATCGGCGATCAGGCAGGCATCGGCGGAGACGCCAGGGAGCATTTCAGCCGGGTACCCTTCCTGCCGCGCGATTCTCACCGCTGCGTGCGCCGGCATCGCGAACACCCCGGGATGGCCGTACAGGGCCAGGCAGACGCGATGCCCGAGGCGGACTTCCGCGAGCACGCGCTCCACCATCTGCGCATAGGTCTTGAGCCGGTGCTTGCCCGCCGCGTAGAGGTCGAACAGCGAGCGCCCCCGCTTGTTGAGAGAGCGGATGGTCCGCTCTCCCAGCGCGTCGGCGATGAAGAAGAGCCGCTCCGCGCGACGGATCTCCCTCCGCGCGTCCTCGGTCATCTGGCCGAGCGCTTCGATGCCGGTCCCCACCACGACGAGACTGCCCTTGCGGCGTGGCATGGGAATCAGCTCGGCTTGAGCGCGTTCATGAAGGCCTGGCATTGGGGATGGCCGCAATCCACCATGTCGGCGATCTGGATGGTGCCGTTGGTGTTGGCCGTGGTGTCCATGCCGGCGAGCTCGGCCATGATGTGGGTGACGCATCCGTCCACCACCAACTTGCCATGGTGCTCCGAGAGGTTCGCTTCGCGGACCACCTGCTCGCGCGCCGCGCGGCCTTGCTTGAACCGGTCCTTCAGGTCCGGATCACTCCAGAGCTTCATCAAGAAAGCCGCCAGAGGAGTCTTGCGGGTGGACGAAGCCTTGCGCGTGGACGAACTCTTGCGCCGGGCCGGACCCTTTCGCCCGGTCGCTTTGCCCTTGCGAACCGCCTTCTTCTTTGCCATTGGTTCCCCCCGTTTTACTTGCCTTTAAACGCCTTTCTGTGCCTCAGTTTCGCCAGCCGCGCAAGAGCTTGTTCCACTGCCGGGCGCTGCGCAGGTTCGCAATCCTTCCATAGCGCGGCAAAGCGCTCGTAATGCTCGATGGCCGCTTCCGCTTCGCCGAGTTGGTCGAAGAGCCTGCCCTTGGCGAGCTGGGACGCCGCGAAAAGGACCGGATCGGTGCCGCTGTAGATGTTCAAGGTGTCGAGGAAAGGCAGCGCGTCACGCGGGCGGCCGGACTGCTCGAGAAGCGCGGCCCTCAGCTTGCTCTCCGCGATGCGGGCGTAGGCAGCGGCGTACCGGACGGGCACGCGAAGCTGCTGCTTGTCGAGGAGCGCGAGCGCGCCGGCCGCGTCATGGCGATCGGCGAGCATCCTCGCCCGCAGCGCCAGCGCAAGATCGGTGGTGATGCTCGACGACTCCAGTGGCTGCATCCGCTCCAGCGCGCGCACGGAGGCCGTGGCTGCCGCCGTGTCGGCGGCCCGCACCGCCAGTGCGCCGATCAGAAACTGCTTGGCCGCCTCGAGCGAGGGCTGCCGCGACAGGTCCAGCGCCGCTGCGGCCGCCCGGGCGGCGGGCAGCTGCGCCGGCGTCACCGCCACGAAGTCGAGAGTGTCGATGAAGGGGACGAAAAAGGCCGCATGGCTGGAAGGATCGACCTCCGCCGCTCGGATGATCAGCGCGCGCGCCGCATCGGGCCGTCCGCGGCGCAGTTCCACAAGGCCCGCTTCAAACAGCCCGGACGATCGGTCCGCCGGCGCCGGCCGTTGCGACATCTGATCGGCGATCGCCTGCGCGGCGGCGAAGTCCTCCGCGTCCCACTGGGCGCGGACGAACGCCTCTTTCACCAGCGAGGGGTCGAGGCCGGGCGCCCGGAGCCCGGCGATGATCTTGTCGCGTTCCGCGCGATCGTTCAGCGCCCAGGCGCGCGCGAGGCTGTAGACGGTGGTCCAGCGGGCGTCATCCGTCAGCGCCAACAGCCGGTCGGCGAGCTTCGCCACCATCGAACGTTCCCCGCGCATCTGGGCCAGATCGGCGAGGTGCGACATCGCCTCCGTGTTGACCGTATCGAGCACCAGCACGTGCTGGAAGGCATTGGCCGACTCCTGCTGCGAACGCCCCCGCAGCGGATTGGAATGGAAATAGAGCTCACCCAGCTCCATCCAGGCCCCGGCTTCGTCGGGATGTTTCCGCGTCGCTTCCTGGAAGGCGCGCTCTGCATCGGCAAACCGGCCCTGCTGGAGGGCCAATCGACCCTGCACCAGATTTTGCTCCAGTGGGCTCAGCCGATCGCTGTTCCGCAGCGCGCGCTGCAGGGCGTCCTCTGCGAGACCCGGCTCGATGATGCTGGCCACCACCCCGAGCCGGTAATGCGCGAGCGCGAAGCCGGGGTCGGCGGACACGGCGCGCTGGAGCGCTCCCAGCACCTCCGTCCAGTGGCCGCGGCGCAGGAGCTGCTCGCCCTCCAGCCAGGCCTGCAGCGCCGGCAGCGACATGCTGCTTTGACGGGCGAGGCGCAGCACCCGGCTCTCGAACTCCTGCCTCGGCAGCGCGCGGGCCTGGATCTGATCGGACAGCTTCCGCACCAGATTCAGCAGCTCCGGCGGATCCCCCTCGGCTACACCCTGCGTCACTGGTATCCCTCCCTCTCCGGTATGCAGCACCGCCTCGAGCACCAGCTTGCCGCGGCGCTCCTCGATGCGGCCGAAGATGAAGTACTTCGCGCCAAGCAGGGCCGCTGCTCGGCGGGCATTGTCCAGGTCGGCGGTCGCGTCGCCGCGGAGCGCGCGAAGCACGCTCGCGGAGTCCAATGCGCGCAGCTCGGTGCCCTCGAGATCGCGGCCCAGCAAGTCGACCACGCCCTCCCCGAGGTAGGCGAAGTGGGTGGCGTCCCGCGAGCTGAAGGGAAAGATGGCGACCGTTCCCGACGGCGGCTGCCGCCGGAAGTCGGGCGGCGGTCGCGGACGGAGGCGCCACGCGAAGACGGCAATCGCCACGATTGCGGCGAGCGAAAGCGCCGCGAGCAGCAACCTGCGTCCCCGTTGGGGAAGCGCAGGGCGGGGGGGCCTCAGGTCCAGCGTCTCCAGCGTGGTGAGGAGCTCGCGCGCCGATCCGATGCGCTGGTCGCGATCCTTCTCCAGGCAGCGGCCCAGCACCTGCCGCACCTGTCGCGGGACATGCGACGGCAGCGGGTCGGGAGGGCGGAAGAGCGTGGCGTAGCCGATCTCGGTGGCGGACCCACCCTGGAACGCCCGCTTGCCCGAGAGCATCTCGTGGAGGAGCAGGCCCAGGTTGAACAGATCGGCCCGCGGATCCACGGGCTTGCCGCGCACCTGCTCGGGCGCCATGTACCCCACCGTCCCGAGCATGCGGCCCGCCGCAGTGGACGCCGACTGGTTGTCGTCGTCCGCCGCCTGGGGCGCCTGCAGTGCCTCGGCCAACTTGACCAGGCCGAAGTCGAGGATCTTCACCCAGCCGTCGTCGGTGACGAAGACGTTCTCCGGCTTGAGGTCGCGGTGCGTGAGGCCCTTGTCGTGGGCGGCCGCGAGGCCCGAGGCGACCTGCCGGGTGATGCGCAACGCCTCCGGCACGGGCAGCGCACCTTCGAGCAGCCGCTGCCGCAGCGTCTTGCCTCGCAAAAGCTCGGTGACGAGGAAGGGTCGCCCGGCCTCCTCGCCCGTATCGAACACGGCCACGATGTTGGGGTGCTGCAAAGACCCTGCCGCCAGCGCTTCGCGCTGGAACCTTCGCAGCGCCTCGCGCTCCGGCGATGCCGAGGTGAGCAGCTTGACCGCCACCTCGCGCTCGAGCTTGCGATCGCGCGCCACATAGACCTGCCCCATCCCACCGCTGCCGAGGACTGGGCCGAGCACATACCGGTCCGCGAGCACCGGGGGTGGTCCAAACGGCGTGGAATCCGGAGGTTCTTCGGCCGCCACTGCCGTACGCTCCTCCGTGAGTTCGAAAGTTGAACAGTACAGGAAGGGCGGCCGGTCGGGCCAGCGATCTCCGTTTGGCAACACCACGAACCCGCGGGTCTATGGCAATCATTGCCGATCGATGTCCGCGGTGGCTCCGACCCCCCGCAATTGCCGCCGCAGGAGCCAGAGCCCCGCCGGCAGCGCGGTGAAATCGGCCGCCAGCGCCAGCAGGAAGGCGCCGCTGGTCACCAGCCCGAACTGGCGCAACGGCGGGAAGCTGGAGAACGAAAGCGCCAGGAATCCCGCCATGTTGACGAGAGTGGCAAAGGCCATCGCGCGCCCCGCCACCGCCAGCGCGTGCTCCATCGCCTGGCCCAGCGGCGCGCCGTGCCGCTCGTGCAGGTGGTGGAAGAAGTGGATCTGATCGTTCTCAGTGGTTCCCAAAACGATGGTGGCAATCAGCACGGTGGCGAGGTTGAGGGAGGCGCCAAAGAGGCGCATGCAAAGAAACGTGACCAGAATGGCAAAAACCGAGGGAATCATCGCCAAGGCCCGCGCCGTCCCGCTGCGGAAGACGAAGAGGAAGACGGCGAAGATGAGCACGGCGGTGAGCAGGAAACTCTGTGCCAGCGTGGGCACGAGGCTCGCCCCGACCTTGGTCTGAAGCAGGGACCGGCCTACGACCTTCATCTGGGCGCCGGGCAGCGGCTGGGCCGTCCACGCCTCGCCGATGCTCCGCGAGAGAGCGGCATAACCGGCCGCGTCGCCCTGCTCGAAGATGACGGTGAGCTGCAGATCGGCCAGCCCGTTGGGGTCGATGTAGCCGCGCAGTCCGGTTTCCGCGAGGAGCAGTTGCTCCAGATCGGCGGCGGCGCGGGCGAACTGCGCCGGATCGGAAGGAAGTCGATCGTCCTGGCCCGCGAACAGGCGCCGCAGGTGCAGGAAGGTGGTGGGACCTACCACGCTGCGCACCCGGGGCAACCCTTCCACGGCGCCCTGGAACCGGTCCACCGCCTGCAGCACGCGCGGGTCGGTGGCGGAGGGCGAGGAGAGGTGGACCCAGACGTGCGCCACGTTCAGATCGCCGGCGTGCTCGCGAAACCAGACCAGGTCCTGGCGCAGCTGCAGCGACGGGTCGATGTACGAGAGCGTGTCCGTGACCACCGACATCGGCGGAAGCCGACCGGGGATCCCGAACGTCGCCACCGCCCCCGCCGCGCTGAGCACGAGGGCGGTCGCGACCAACAGCTTGCGGTGGCGGAAGGTGAAGCGGGGGATGGCGGCGGCGAAGGCGGGGATTTGCTCCTCGCGCGCGGGCCGGGTGGGCGTGCGCAAGAGCGACTGCAGCGCCGGAAAGAGCGTGAACGAAACCACCCAGGAGATGGCCAGCCCCAGCGCGGTCCAGGTGCCCAGCTCTCGGACGGGCCTGATGGGAGAGATGGCCAACGCCCCGAACCCCAGCACCGCGGCGAAAGTGGATACGCTCACCGGCAACAGCTTGTTGCGCAGCGCGTGGATCTGGTGCTCGGCCACGGGGACCTCGGCAGGCCGGTCGACGAAACGCGAGTGGAGATAGACGAGGTTGGCGAGCGTCGTGACCAGGATGGTGAGGGGCACCAGCACCGAGACGATGGTGAAGGAGAAGCCGCAGAGCCCGCCGGCCGCGACGCCCAACGCCACCGCGGCGCCGAGCGCGAGGATCAAGGCGAAGAGGGCGCGCACCGACCGGTAGAGCAGCAGCGACACCGCCACCACCAGCGCGCCGAAGAAGGGCATGTAGCGCGCGGAGGCCGCGCCCGACTGCTGCTCCAGCCAGGCCTCGACGTAGGGCGAGCCCACCTTGCGCACCTGGCCGGCTCCTGCGCGTTCGAGCGCCGCGTCGATGCCGCGCAGCGCGCCGTCGCGATCGCCCGGGCTTTTGACGTCGAGATCGGCCATCACCGAGAGGAAGCGGTCGCCCAGGAGGCCCTGCTCGCGGAAGAAGGGCAGATCGGCGAGCTTGCGCAGGGTCTCCCCCGGCGCGCCGGGCCGCGCACGCCGGACGGCGTCGAGCACCGAGAACGCCGACACGTGCGGCACGTTGCGGACCTCGCGCTCGGCAGCCTCGACGCGCTCGAGCGACGCGGGCGACCAGGGATCGTCCGACTCGAAGAGCAGCACCGCGGTGGGCGAATCGGGAAAGAGGTGCTCGAAGGCGCCCGTGGCCACCGCGTCGGGATCGGTGCGGACGATCAGCCGCTCGATACCTCCTTGAGACGGGATGCGTGCGGCGCGCAGCGCGGCCAGCGGCACCAGCACCGCGAAGGCGGCGGCGATGGGGATGCGCAGCGAGACGATGCGGGAAAGCGCGCGCGACTGCCAGTCCATCGTCGCAAGGTAGCGCGTCTTCGACTACAAGAGCGGCATGTTCGCGCTCGGTGTGGTGACGTTGGTGGTCTGCGCTCCGGGATATCCAGGCTCGCGCGCGGAGGCGCAGCCCACCATGGACGCGCTGGCCCGGGCGCTGTCGCGCGCGTCGGGCCAGGAGATCCAGGCCGTCTACGAAGAGGCCGAGGCCAAAGGGCTCGAGCGGCTCTCGCGCAAGGACGTTGCGCTCCTGCTCTCGCCGCTTCCCTTCTGGTTCACGCATCGGACGAAGCTGAAGCTGGACGCGAAGCTGACGGCGGTGCCGCAGGGCGGCGCGCCGCTGGAGCAGTGGACGCTGGTCGCCGGCAAGGGTCACCCCGCATCGCTGGAAGGCTACGCGGCGCTCTCGACGGCGGGATATGCGCCGCAGTTCGTGCACGCGGTGGCGCCGGCGCTGCCCGGGGATGCCAAGGTGGAGCAGACCGCCAACGTGCTCACCGCGCTGCGCCGCGCGTCCAACGGCGAGAAGGTGGCGGTGCTGCTCGACGGAACGCAGTCGGCGGCGCTGGAGAAGCTTCCCTTTGCCGCGCAGCTCGAAACCGTGCAGACCTCCCCCAAGGTGCCGGGCGCGCTGGTGTCGGTGGTGGCAGCGCGGCTCGACCGCAAGCGGGCACAGGCGCTGCTCCAGGCATTCCAGCGCCTCTCGCAGTCCGACGAGGGACGCGCGGCGCTGGCCGGCGCCCAGCTGTCCGGATTCGTGGCGGTGGACGCGGCGGCGCTGGCGGCGCTGCACCCGTGAAGCGCGCCGCGATCGCGCTCTGCGCGGTGGCATGCGCGCACGCCCTGCACCAGCCGCCTCCCATCGAATCGGTGGCGAAGACACCGGCGGCCGATGCCGCAGGGCTGCTCGCCGCAGCCGACGCCGCCTGGGCGCGGCGGCCGCGCGACGCGGAGGCGGCCGAGGAGCTCTACCTGGAAGCGGCGCGCGCCGGCAGCGTCCACGGCTTTGCCGGCGCCGTCCGGGCGAAGTCGTTCCGCCTCGGGCGCGAGCGGGACGCCGCGCGCAAGGGCGCGCTGGCGCAGTCGGCGGTGGAGGTGGGGCAGCTTTGCGAGCAGGCCCATCCGGCCGCGGCCCCTTGCGACTACTGGTTGGCCGCCGCGCTGGGCCTCCTGGCGCGCGAGCGCCACGCGGCCGCCAAGGACGCGCTCTCGCACATGGTGGAGCTGCTCCGGCGCGCCGCCGGCGGCGACGAGCGCATCGACTCCGGTGGGCCGCACCGGCTGCTCGCCATCGTGATGCTACGCGCCCCGGGTTGGCCGGTGGGGCCGGGCGACGCGGAGGCGGCGCTGCCGGAAGCGCAAGCCGCCGCGCGCATCGCGCCGGAGTACGCGCCCAACCAGTTGGCGCTCGGCGAGGCGCTGCGCAAGAACGGCAAGGACGGACGCGCCGCCTACGAGCGCGCCCTATCGCTGGCCACCGCCTCCGACGATCCCGACGCGCCCGGCTGGGCGGAAGACGCGCGCGCGGGGCTGCGCTGAACCATGCGCGCGACCACCGCCACGGTGACCACGGCGTAGGCGATGCCCAGCACCACGTCGGTGACGTAGTGGTGCTGCAGGTAGACGGCCGCGAAGCACATGAGGAAGAAGAAGGCCACCGCCGGCAGCCGCGCCCAGCGCAGCTCCGGCGCGCGGAACGACGCCCAGACGGCCATCAATGGATACGACACGTGCAGCGAAGGGTACGCGCCGTAGACGTCCACGCCGCGGCCGTACATCTCGTCGAAGAAGTGCGTGCCGAGGATCTGGTCGAAGCGGCTCGCGCCGGCCGCGGCGGGATGGACATCCATGCGCGCTGGTCCCAGCCCGAAGGCGCTGACGTACCAGGGCGGCGCGGCGGGATAGGCGAAGTAGGTGGCGAACCCGAGCAGGTTCACGATCAGGAAGGCCCAGGCCATGGCGTCGACCAGGTCGAAGCGCCCGCGGAAGAAGAGCAGGAAGGCCAGGACGAGGTACTCGCCCACGTAGATCAGATAGGCCAGGCCGCAGAGCAGATCGAGCGCAGCCTCCGGATGCGCCAGCAGCCACTCGTTGGGAGTCCG
>DASRTX010000584.1:0-2208 GCA_035655715.1 Myxococcales bacterium
ACCACCGCGTCGCCCGCATCCACCACCTCGGCGCCCGGCGCGGCCGCATCGTGCGCGGCCACGGCCACGATCCTGCCGCCTTCGACGTGCACCGACGCGGGTGCCACCCGGCCGCCGGCGACCACGCGCGTGCTGCGCACCACCAGCGTAACGGCCATCAGTGGCTCCTCAGCCACTTCGCGGCGGCGAATCCCGCCACGATGAGGGCGCAGAGCACGACCCACGCATGGTCGCATCCGTACGTGGCGGTGGGGAAGTGGTTGCTCAGCATGATGAACACGGTGGCGACGCCGAGGAAGCTGTTCTGCTTGCTCCGCTTCTTGGCGCTCTCCGCCTCCGCCGCGCTGGGCGGCTGACCAGCCCGGAGCGCGGCCAGCATGCGGCGCTGGACCGGCAGGATGCGCACCCAGACGTTGGCGGCCATCACCGTGCCGAACAGCGCGCCCACGTGGATGTAGGCCGCTCGAGGCGCGAGCAGGTGCAGCAGGCCCCACGACGCCGCGAACGCGAGCGCCGTTCCTGCGGCGCCACTCCCCACTTCGTCGCGGCCAAGCGGCGAGAGCATCAACCCGTCGTAGACGAACCAACCCACCACCAGCACGCCGATGCCGAGCAACTTCGCCACACCCGGCGCGATGGGCGACACCGCGTCGTCCACCATCATGTCGCTCCCCGAATAGAAGAGCAGCCCGAGCAGCGCGATGCCCGAGAGCCACGTCGCCGCGGCTTCCCACTTGAACCAGTGCAGCCGCGGCGGCACGCCGCCCGGATCCTTCAGCTTCTCGATCCGGTAGAAGCCGCCGCTGTGCACCAGCCACACCGGCGCCGCTGCGCCGCCCGCGGCCAGCGACGCCTCGCGCCCGAACCACCCGTCCAGCCAGGTGAACAGCCAGGTCGAGCCGATCCAGAGGATGGCGGCGAAGACGTGGAACCAGCGCACGAAGAGGTTCAACCACTCGCTGACGTCCGGATCCAGGCGCCCTCCGCGGGAGTGAACGATGGCGGAGGGAGAAAAAGGGAAATCGCCGCCTGAGTCAATCGGCAGCCGCCGCATGGGGAAGCGGCGACCGCCGGGCTCACTTCACTTCAGGCACACCGCCTCGACGTTGTTGCCGTCCGGGTCGATGAGGAAGGCGGCGTAGTAGCTGGGCCCGTAGTCCGCGCGCAGTCCGGGGCCGCCGTTGTCGCGACCGCCGGCGTCGAGGCCGGCAGCGTGGAACTTGTCCACGGCCGCGCGGTTCGGGGCGCGAAAGGCGACGTGCATTCCGGGTCCCGCGTCTCCCTTCGTCGGATAAAGCCAGAGCGCTGGTTCGCCCTTGGGACCGAGCCCGGCGCCCGACGCGTCGCGCGAGGCGATCACGTGTCCGAGCGCGGCGAGGGCCGCTCCGTAGAAGCGCACGCTGGCGTCGAGATTCTTCACCTTCAGTCCGATGTGGTCGTACATGATGACCTCCTTGGGTCGGGGGTCATCGTGCAGCCGGTGCGCCCAGCCGATCTTGGTAGATCTTGCGATCGCCCTTCGCCGCCTTCTGGAACCGCCGCGGTGAGACGCCGGCAGCGCGCCGGAAGGCGTTGACGAAGTTGGAAAGGTCGCCGAAGCCCACCTCGAACGCCACGTCGGTCACGGCAGCGCCGCCGTCCACCAGCAGGCGCGCTGCCTTCCGCAGCCGCGAGCGGATCAGGTACTGGTGCGGAGTCACGCCCAGCGCGGCGCCGAACGTGCGCAGGAAATGGAACGGGCTGAGCCCCGCCGCTCGGGCGGCGGACTCCAGATCCACGGCCTCGCTCGAGTGGTCCTCGATCCACAGCGCTGCCTCGACCGCGCGGCGACGGTCGCGCGGCGCAGGCGTGGCGCTTTCGCACGAGCCTCCCGACGCGAGATCGAGAAAGCGGGCAGCGAAGAGCAGGCCGGCTTCCGCAAGCCCGAGATCGGTCGCCTCCGCTGCGGCGGCCTGGGCCAACTCGCCCAGGACCATCAACTCGGCCACCGGCGGCACGAAGCCTGTGCGCCAGACGGCCGCGCTGCCGCCCAGCGACGCGGCTGTCTCCGGCGAGAGATGGAACGAGAGGCACTCGTCGCCGCGGACGTGGTCGTGCGTGCACACGTATTCGTCCCCCGGATGGCCCACCAGCACCGCGCCCGAGACCAGCTCGAACGACTTGCCGCGGTTGCGATATCCGAAGCTGCCCCGCCGCACGTAGGCGACC
>DASRTX010000585.1:0-9838 GCA_035655715.1 Myxococcales bacterium
TACGCCGTCTCGGCGCGCTCCTCGTGCGCGAATGGGTGCAGCGGCACCCTCTCGCTGGTCACACCAGGAGCGTCCGCGCCGGTGGTCTGCACCCTCCCGAACGTCAGCCTCGGCGCGCCCCCGGCCGTCACCACCGCCAACAGGGCGGAGGCTGCCGTGGTGGTCGCCACCGCGCACGCCATCACCGCGTCGGCCAACCTCTTCGTCTTTGCCGGCGGATGCAGCTCGCCCGGCACCAGCCTCTTCACGCCCAACGGCGCCGACCTGACGGGGGTGAGCGCCGCGCCGGGCCGCGTCTTCGTCTCGCATCCCGCCGGCTTCACCACGCTCGACCAGTCCGGCACGGCGTTCAACTTCGGTACGATCACTGCCTTCAATCAACAAGTATCGGTGAGCGCGGCGCCCGCCGTGCTGGATCCCGCGGGCGCGGTCTTCGGGACCGAGCCCACCGACGAGAAAATCTACCGCGCCGGCCTCAACACGAATTGCGGCGCCCAGCCCTGCTGGACCAAGGCCTCCGGCTTCACGGCGCAGCAGGCCGGCGCGAGCCTGCCCTTCACGCCCCTGTACGACTCGACCTCCATCTATGCGGCCGACGCCCAGGGCAACCTCTTCGCCTGGTCGCAGCAGAGCGGCCTGCCATCCTGGTCGCACTCCGGGTCGGTCGCGGGGTCGGCCCCCACGCTGCTGCACGACAAGTCCCTGCTCGTGGTGCAGGCAGACGGCGCGGTCAACGTCGTCGGCGGCGGCTCCGCGACCACGCTCCTCGCCGTCGGCGCGTTCAGCGGCGGAACCAGACCCGTCGCGCCCGCCATCGACACTCGCGGCCCGTTCGGGGTTGCCTACGTCGTCGACGGCGCGGGCTGGGTCTACGCGGTCCAGCTTCCCGTGACCCCCGAGCCGGCGTCCTCCACCGCCTGGACCCGTCCTGGCCGCGACTCCTGCAACAGCCGCACCGCCGGGGCGGCCTGCCCATGAAGTCCGCCGCCTGGGCGTTGCTGCTGGTCGTCGCCTGCGCGCATGCGCCTGCCACCGAGCAGGCGGCCTCGGTCACCGACGTGCCGCCCGATCGCCACGCCAGCGCGCCGGCCTATCGCCATTACCTCGACGCGCTCCTGGCGAAGAACGCCGACGACCTGCCCGCCGCCGCCGTGGAGCTGCGCCAGGCGCTGCTCTACGATCCGCAATCGCCGCACCTGCACACCGTGCTGGCCGAGGTGCTGCTCGCGCAAGGGCGCGTGGCGGCAGCCGAGGAGGAGCTGCACGCGGCCCTCGCGCTCGAGCCGCGGCATGCCCCGGCGCTGGTGCTGCTGGGGCGCATCGACGAAGCGCGCGAGAAGCCGGACGATGCCCGCGGCCACCTGCGCGCCGCCATCGCCGCGGATCCCGGCAGCGCAGAGGCGTATCGCGAGCTCGTGCGTCTGGAGCTGTCCGCCGGAAACATGGAGGGGGCCTGCGATGCCGCCGAGCGCATCTCGCAGCTCTCGCGCGAGGCCCAGGAGCGCGCGGGGCGCGAAGCAGACACCGAGGATGGGCGTGGCGGGACGCTGGTGGACGCGGAGCGGCTGCGCGAGGAGGCCGCCTCGGCATGGTTGGCAGTCGCCCGGTCCCAAGCACAGCGGCGAGAGCACGCGGCTGCCGAGGAGGCATTCGCCAAGGCGCGGGCGGCGCTCCCTTCCGATCCCGAGGTGTTGTCCGCGCAGGCCGCCTGGCTGGAGACGCGGCGCCGCAACGGCGAGGCGCGCGACCTTTACTTGAGGTTGCTGGCGCAGCGGCCGGAGGCGCCGGAGGTGCTGGCCTCCCTGGCGCGGCTCGCGCTGGAGGACGGCGATCTCGACACGGCGCGCGCACATGCACAGAAGCTGATGGCGCTGGCAGCGGCGTTCGATGCTTCCAGCGTCGGCGCGGCCGACGACGATCGCCGCGAGCTGGCGGTGGCCTTGCTGCGGGTGGCGGTGCCGCTGCTCGGGGCCCGCCGCAGCGCCGACGCGCAGGCGGCCCTGGAGGGCGCGCTCCGGCTCTATCCCAACCACCCGGAGCTCTCCTTCCATCGGGCGCTGGCGCTGGTGCAGCGCGGCCGTCCTCGCGAGGGAGCAGCCGCGTTCGAGGCGGTGGAGAAGCGGCTCGCCGATCGCGCAAGGCCCGCCGCTGCGCCGCTGCTGGGCGCGGATCCGGAGGCCCTGGCGCTGGACGCCGCGGTGCAGGCCGCGCTGGCGCGGGGGAGGGCGGGCGAGGCATCCGAGTCGCTGCGCCGAGTGCGCGCGCTCTTCGCGGCCCATCCCGCAGACGAAGGGGTGGCGCTGGCGCTGCTGGACGTGCTCGACCGCGCCGGCAGGACCGCGGACGCGGTGCAGCTGCTGAACGAAGCGGCCCGCGCTCATCCCCAGAGCGACGGGCTGCTCTACGCGCTGGGCAACGCGCAGGACCGCGCCGGCCGGCGGCAGGAGGCGCTCTCCACCATGCGCAGGGCGCTCGCGCTGCAGCCCGAGCATTCCGGCGCGCTGAACTTCGTCGGCTACACGATGGCTGAATCGGGCGCGCCCGCCGATCTGGACGAGGCGGAGGCGCTGCTCTCCCGGGCCGTCGAGCTGCGCCCCGACGACGGCGCCATCGCCGATTCCTGGGGCTATTGCCTGCTGCGGCGGGGCCGGGTGGATGAGGCGCTGTTGGAGCTGCGCCGCGCCGACAAGCTGGCGCCGGGAGATCCGGTGATCCTCAGCCATCTGGGAGACGCGCTGCTGGCCGCCGGTCAAAAAGACAAGGCGCTGGCGGCGTTCCGGACGGCGCTCTCGCGGCTCCTGCCGCCGTCGCGGAGGTCGCCGCGGCCGGGGACACACGCGCTGATCGATCCGCCCGACCGGATCGCCGACCCCTCCGACGGCCGCGTGCGCGAGGAGATCGAGCGAAAGCTCAAGGCGCTGGCTCCTTGACTGCCGGGGCGCGCCGTGGTTTTTCCCGACGCGGCGCGGACATCGGGCGAGGTTGATGCCACAGACCCACATCGAGGAAGGGTTCTTCAGCGCGCGCGACGGCGTCCGGCTCTTCTGGCACGTGTCGAGCGTCCCCGCGCCGGTTGCCCACGTCGCCGTGCTGCACGGCTATGCCGAGCACCTGGGGCGGCATTCCGAGATCGCGCACGCCCTCAACGAGGCCGGATACACCGCGCATCTGATGGACTGCCGCGGCCACGGGCAGAGCGGCGGCAAGCGGGCGCACGTCGATCGCTTCGACGCGTACCTCTCGGATCTGGAGCTGTTCCTGGCCCGCGTCAAGGAGCAGGCCGCGGGCGCCCCGGTGTTCCTCCTCGGCCACAGCCACGGCGGCCTGATCGCTGCGCGCTACCTGCTGGACAAGCCCGAGGCGGTACGGGGCGTGGTGCTGGCCTCGCCGTACTTCCGGCTCAAGCTGAAGGTCTCACCGCTCAAGATCATGGCCGGCAGGATGTTCGCCCGGGTGCTGCCCAGCCTGCCGATGCGCAACGATCTCAAGCCGGAGCAACTCACCCGCGACGTGGCCATCCAGAACGCCACCCGCACCGATCCGCTCTACCAGCAGATCGCCACCCCGCGCTGGTTCACCGAGCATACCGCCGCCCAGGAGACGGTCCTGCGCCGCGCCACCGAGTTCGTCACGCCCTTCCTGCTCCTCTTCGGCGGGTCCGATCCCATCGCCGATGCGGCGGCGGGGCGCGAGTTCTTCGAGCACGCCACCTCCAAGGACAAGCAGCACAAGCAGTACGACGGCCTCTTGCACGAGCTCTTCCACGAGCCGGAGCGCGACCTCGTCTTCCGCGACGTGGTCGGCTGGCTGGACGAGCGCGCGCGGGGCGCGCAGAGGGCGGCCGCGGGGAAATGAGCGAGCGCAACCGGCTGCTGGAGCTGCTCACCCAGCTCGCGTACGAGAGACGAAAAGTGATCCTCTCCTCGGGCAGGGAGAGCGACTTCTACATCGACACCAAGCAGGCCTCGCTCACCGCGGAGGGACACTACCTGGTGGGCCGGCTGGTGCTGGCGGAGATCCGCGCGCACTTCTCCGGGGCGCAGGCCGTGGGCGGCATGACCATGGGCGCCGACCCCATCGCCAGCGCCGTCTCGCTCACCAGCTGGCTGCAGGCCTCGCCGCTGCCGGCCTTCTACGTGCGCAAGGAACCCAAGGGCCACGGCACCGGCCAGTGGATCGAGGGCAAGAAGGGGCTCCCCCAGCCGGCGCAGGTGGTGGTGGTGGAGGACGTGGTGACCACCGGCGGCTCCACCCTCAAGGCCATCGAGCGCTGCCGCCAGGAGGGCCTTCACGTGCTGGGCGTGGTGGCGCTGGTGGACCGCGAGGAGGGCGGCCGCGACGCGGTGGAGGCCGCGGGCGTGGCGCTGCGCTCGCTCTTCGTGCGGAGCGACTTCCCGTGAGGGTCCGCGGAGTCGTTGCATTCGCAATCGTTGCGCTCGCAACCGCTTGCCGGACGCTGCCCTTTCCCGATCCGCACCTGGAGGGCGAGTACGGGCAGTCGCTGAAGAAGTGGACGCGGCGGGTGGCGCTCTACAGCGGGCTGGAGACCCGCGCCTTCGTGCGCGTGGTGTACCTCTCGCCCGACTTCGTCAACGCGCAGGCCAAGGAGCTCTCGCGGATGAGGGCGGAGATGCCCGATCAGGCCGCTGTCACCCTGGCCCGGATGCGCGCGGAGTACCGGCAGCCGAGCTTCTTCGCGGTGGTCTACATCCCGGACAAGACCGCCAACGACTGGAACGAGCGCGAGTCGGTCTGGCGGCTCGCCCTCAACATGGGCTTCGGCGAGCAGGCTCCCGACCGCGTGACCCGCTACGAGGTTCCCTTCAACGCCGAGCTGCGCATCCTCTACCCGTACATCGACGACTACTCGGTGGCGTACCTGGTCCGCTTCCCCGACCCCGCCGCGCCGCCAGGGGTGGCGGCCAGCCCGCAGTCGGCCTTCACGCCGGTGGACGCGCAGCTGGTGGCGGCGGGAGCGCTGGGCAAGATGCAGTTCCACTGGCGCCTCGACGGCGGCCCCGAGGAGCCCGCCTCGGCGGAAGCGGGACCTCCAAAGAACGCGGCGCCCAATCCCAAGCCGTGATCAGCGCGCGGGACGCGCCGCAGCCCTCACCGCGGCCACGCCGAGGGGGCCGGTTTTCCGCGCACCAGCACGGTGTCGCGGGGCGGGCCTGGTCCCTGCCCCGTCCACGACAGCGTGTAGTGCAGGCCGCGGCTCTCCTTCCGTTCCTGCGCGCAGGCCACGATCAGCCGCGCGACGTCGGCCAGGTTGCGCAGCTCCAGCACGTCGCGGTCCACCAGGTAGCCCCAGTAGTACTCCTGGATCTCGCCCACCAGGTTGTCGAGCCGCCGCTGCGCGCGGGCCAGCCGCCGGTCGGTGCGCACGATGCCCACGTAGTTCCACATCAGCTGGCGGATCTCGTCCCAGTTCTGCTTGACGATCACGCCTTCGTCGGGAGCGACGGCGCGGCCCGGATCCCAGTCCGGCACCGAGGGCAGCTTGCCCGATGCCGCGGTCAGCTCGCGCGCCGCGCCGACCGCGCGGTGGCCGAAGACCAGGCCCTCCAGGAGCGAGTTGGAGGCGAGCCGGTTGGCGCCGTGGAGACCAGTGCAGGCTACTTCGCCTACCGCGAGCAGGCCGGGCAGGGTGGTGTGCCCGGCGAGGTCGGTGCAGACGCCGCCGCAGACGTAGTGCGCCGCCGGCACCACCGGGATGGGCGTCACCGCCATGTCGATGCCGAAGGCCACGCAAGTCGTATAGATGTGCGGGAAGTGCTCCACCAGGAAGGCTTTTCCCAGATGTGTCATGTCCAGGTACGCGCAGTCGTCGCCCCGCCGCTTCAGCTCGCTGTCGATGCTGCGCGCCACCACGTCGCGCGGAGCCAGTTCCCGACGGGGGTCGTAGCGCTCCATGAAGGCCTCGCCGGCCTTGTTGCGCAGGATGCCGCCCTCTCCGCGCAGCGCCTCCGAGATGAGGAAGTTCTTCGCCTGCGGATGGTAGAGGCAGGTGGGGTGGAACTGGATGAACTCGAGGTTCGCTACCGCCGCCCCGGCGCGGTGGGCCATGGCCAGCCCGTCGCCCGTGGCCACGTCGGGATTGGTCGTGTAGGTGTAGACCTTCCCCGCGCCGCCGCTGGCCAGCACCACGGCGGGCGCCACGAAGCTGTGCACGCCGCCGCCCCGGGTATCCAGCGCGTATACGCCCGCCACCCGCTCCTCCGGGGCGCCCAGGCGCGAGGCGAGGATGAGATCGATGGCGTGGTGCTCCTCGAAGAACTGCACCCCGGCCCGGGTGGCGGCTTCCAGCAGCGTCCGCTCCACCTCGCGCCCGGTCATGTCGGCCGCGTGCAACACGCGCCGCTGCGAGTGCCCGCCCTCGCGGGTGAGGTGGTATCCCAGCGGGGTAGCGTCGCGGGTGAACTCCGCGCCGAGCTCGATCAGCTCGCGGACGCGAGCCGGGCCCTCGGTCACGGTCACCCGCACCGCATCCTCCCGGCAGAGGCCGGCGCCGGCCGTCAGCGTGTCCCGGACGTGCTGGTCGAAGCTGTCCTGGGGTGCCAGCACCGCGGCGATGCCCCCTTGGGCGTATGCGGTGTTGGTCTCGCCCCTTCCGCGTTTCGACAGCACGGCGACAGACCCATGCCTGGCCGCCTGCAGGGCGAACGAGAGGCCTGCGACGCCGGTTCCCACGACGAGGAAATCGTGCTGGTGGCGCATGGGAGGCAGAGATAACAGAGGTGGGGTGTTCATGGGTGAGTGGCCGCTGTTCCCCGCCGGGCCGTTAGAGCAGGCAAACATTTGCCCGCCAGAGGGGCGGAGGGTTATCGTTCCACTCTGAATATGCTCCGACTGCTCCTCGCCACGTTCCTGCTCGCGTTGCCGTCCGTGGCGCGCCCGCCCCTGCACACCTGGACGGACAAGGACGGGGTGCTGCACGTGGAGGACCTGCCGCCGACGCGCTCGCGCACCTCGCCGCGCAAAGTGGCGCCCGCGGGAAAGAAGGGCGGGTGGTGGGAGAAGCGCAGCGACGCGCCGCCCGACGAGATCGATCGCGCCGCTGCGCTCTACAACGTCCCGGCAGAGCTGGTGCGCGCCGTCATCTGGGCGGAGAGCGCGGGCGACGCGGGCGCGGTCTCGCACCGTGGGGCCATCGGGCTCATGCAGCTGATGCCGCACACCGCCGGTGAGATGTTCGTACAGGATCCGGTGGACCCGGCGCAGAACATCATGGGCGGCACGCGCTACCTGCGTTGGCTGGCCAACCAGTTCCACGGCGACATGATCCTCACCCTGGCCGCCTACAACGCCGGCCCGGAGGCGGTGCGCAAGTACGGCGGCGTCCCGCCTTTCGAGGAGACGCGGCTCTACGTGAAGAAGGTGATCTCCTACTACCAGCAGCTCAAGTCGGTGCGGAAGGCAGCGGTCGCCGAGGCGGAGAAGTGAGCGACCCGCGGCCGGCGGACACACGCATCTTCGACGAGGACGACTCCGATCTCGCCGACAACCAGGAGTTCGATCGCGCGCTGGGCGCCGGCACCGAGGCGCTGGCCCAGGGGAACCCGGCGGATGCGCGCATCGCCCTGGAGAAGGCGCTGCGCTACAAGCCGCGCAACCAGCGCGCGCGCAACCTGCTCGGGCTCTCGCTCTTCAAGGTGGGCGAGCTGACGCGGTCGGAGGAGATCTACCGCGCGCTGATCGAGGACCATCCCTCGGACCCCACGCTGCGCGTGAACCTGGGCCTGGTCTTCCTCAAGCAGAACGCCTCGCCGGATGCGGTGCGCTGCTTCGAGACCGCGCTGGATCTGCAGCCCAACCACCAGAAGGCGCAGAACTACCTCGGGCTGGCCCTGGCGCAGAAGGGCGATCTGGCCCGGGCGCGCGAGTACTTCCTGCGCGCCGGCAACGACGCGATGGCAGAGAAGATGACGGAAGGGCTGCAGAAGAGCCCCATCCGGGCGGTGGCGGAGGGAGCCTCGGAAGCCTTGGCCGAGGAGAAGCCCTTCAATTCCGCGGTCGACGAGGCGCCGGCTGCGGCGCCGAAAAAGGCTGGCGATGCGCCGGCCGGCGCTCGCTGGATGGCCACCAATCCCGCAGAGCCCGTGGCGCCGCCGTTGGGGCCGGGCCTCGAGCCTGCGGCCCACGTGGTCGCCAACGCGCCCGAGCCGTCGCAGCCGCCCGCGACCTCTCCGGCAGAGGCGGCCACCGAGGCCACCTCGGACGTCCCCGGCCCGGTCACTCCTTCGATGTCGCAGTACACGCACGCGCGGCGCCTGCCCATGCCCGACGCGAAGGGCGGCTTCGCCATCGGTCCTTCGGAGGTGCTGATCCAGGTGAAGGGCGAGATGCTCACGCGGATGGACGGGCTGGTGGCGTCGTGGGGATCGGTCACCATGAAGCCGGAGCTGAAGCGCTTCCGAGGCAAGGCCACCGACAAGCCGTTCGGCGACGGCCCGCGCCGCATGCTGCGCGCCACCGGGGAAGGCCGCTTCGTCGTCTCGCGCGAAGGCAGGGAGTTCACCGCCCTGGAGCTGGGAGACGAGCCTGCCTACTTCCGCGAGGAGGTGCTCTTCGCCTTCGAGGAGTCGATCCTCTTCGAGAACGGCCGCGTTCCCGCCAAGGGCGGCAACGATCTGCACCTCGTCCACCTGCGCGGCTCCGGCCGGCTGCTCCTGGTCACGCAGGGCGCGCCGCAATCGGTGGACGTGCGCCGGGGCGAGGCGATGCGCATCCCCATGGACCAGCTGGTGGGCTGGCACGGCCCGCTCATCCAGCCGCGCCTGGTGCCCATGGTGGAGGAGGCGCCGGAGCTGGGCGTGGCGCTGGAGCTGTCCGGCGAAGGGCGCGCGCTCATCGACGTGCCATGAACCGGCGCGAGCGCCTCAAGCAGGAGCTGCTCAACGCGCCAAATCTCATGACGCTGGGGCGCATGGCGCTGATCCCGGTGTTCCTCTACCTGCTCTTCTACGAGAACCGCCGCAACAGCTTCCTCGCCGCCGCCGTCTACGCGGTCTGCGCGCTCTCCGACTGGCTGGACGGGTGGCTGGCGCGCGTCTCCAACAAGGTGACCACGCTGGGCAAGTTCCTCGACCCGCTGGCGGACAAGGTGATCGTGCTCTCCGCGCTGGTGATGCTGGTGCGGCTGGGGCGTGTGGCGGTGTGGGTGGTGGTGGTGATCGTGGCGCGCGAGTTCCTCATCTCCGGCCTGCGCAGCATCGCCGCCAGCGAGGGGCTGGTGATCTCGGCGTCGCAGGGAGGCAAGTGGAAGACCTCGCTGCAGCTCACCGGCATCATCTGCCTGATGCTGCACTACCACTTCGCCATCGACTACGTGTTCGGGATCGTGATGACGGACTTCCAGGCGGTCGGCACCACGCTGCTGTACTTCTCGCTGGTGCCGGGAATCCTCTCCGCCGCGGACTACGTACGCGCGTTCTACACTCTTGACACAGGGGAGCAGCGGGGCTAAATCCGGCCCTCGCTTCGCGGAACTAGCTCAGCTGGTAGAGCGTCGCCTTGCCAAGGCGAAGGTCGCCGGTTCGAACCCGGTGTTCCGCTCCAACGACAAGGGCCCGGCTCTCTTCAGGAAACTCTCCGGAGCCGGGCTCTTCATTTTGGGCTTCCGGGAGCGTTTGGACCCCAGTTGGACCCAGCGCAATGGACTCGCTCTTCGCGCTCTTCAGGCGGTCGGAGAGCATGCCAGTCGCCTCGCCGAACGTCTCCATCGCTTCGCGCAGATCGGCGACGTCGAGATGCCCGTAGGTGTCGACCGTCAACCGGATGTTGGAGTGTCGGGCGATACGCTGGACGAGTTGCATACGGACCTTGAGCCGCAGGAGCA
>DASRTX010000586.1:0-3026 GCA_035655715.1 Myxococcales bacterium
TGGCGGGGCGGCGAGCCGTTCGATGGCTGCGCGTAAGCGCGCAACCCCGGAAACGGAACTTCGCCGACGGCCCGCCACCCCCTGGGAGGCGGGCCTTCTTGCTTTTGGGCCTTGGAGGACGCATGGGAGCACCGGATCGGGAGACATCGCAGGCGCAACCCGCGTCGCTGGCCGCCGCGTCGCTGGAGCTCGCGGGCGCGGATGCGCGCCAGGTGCTGCGCTGGGCGGAAGCGCGCTTCGGCAGCGCCGCGGCCATCGCCTGCAGCTTCGGCGTGGAGGACGTGGTCCTGATCGATCTGGCGGCGTCGGTGGCGCCGCGCCTCGGGCTCTTCACCCTCGATACCGGCAGGCTGCCGCCGGAGACCTACGAGGTGATGGAGCAGGTCCGGCAGCGGTACGCGATCCGGATCGAAACCTTCTTCCCCGACCGGGCCGGGGTCGAGGAGTTGGAGCGCGAGAAGGGGTTCTTCTCCTTCCGCAACAGCGTGCCCGACCGCAAGGAGTGCTGCGCCATCCGCAAGCTCGAGCCGCTCGGGCGCGCGCTGCGCGGCAAGCAGGCCTGGATCACCGGGCTGCGGCGAGAGCAGTCGGTCACGCGCTTGGATCTGGAAGTGGTCGAGATCGACTCGATGCATGGGGGCATCCTCAAGCTCAACCCGCTGCTGGGCTGGACCGAGGCGGAGGTGTGGCGCTACGCGCGTTCGCGCGAGCTGCCGGTGAACGCGCTGCACGCCCGCGGGTACCGGTCCATCGGCTGCGCCCCGTGCACCCGCGCCACCGAGGCCGGCGAGGACGTCCGCGCCGGCCGCTGGTGGTGGGAGGAGCCCGAGCACAAGGAGTGCGGGCTGCACCCGCGCCGCGCGGGGGGACAGTAGGATGGACTTCTCCTCGAGCGATCTGCTGCTGGTGGCCGTGGCGCTCGCCGCCGCCGCCATCAACGGCGGGCTGGGGTACGGTTTCTCCTCCATCCTGGTGCCGGTGGCGCTGCTCTTCCATGCCGGCCGCGTGCTCAACCCCGCGCTGGTCGTGCTGGAGGTGGGCATCAACGCGCTGGCGCTGTTCGTCAATCGGCGCGCGCTGCCGGTGGTCTGGCCGCGCACCCGGCTGCTGCTCGCCGGCGCCGTGCCCGGCGTGATCGCCGGCAGCCTCGTCCTCGTGCACCTCGATTCGGGGTGGCTCAAGCTCTTCACTTTCTCCGCGCTCTTGCCGCTGATCGTGCTGCAGTCGGCGGGGATCCGCCGGCCAGTGCGGAGCGAGCGTGCCGCCGCGCTGCCCGCCGGCGCCGCGTTGGGCGCGCTCTACGGCGCCACCACCATCTCCGGACCTCCGCTGGCGCTGCTGCTCAACAACCAGGGCCTCTCCAAGGAGGAGTTCCGCGCCGCCCTCAGCCTCTTCCGCATCGTGGAGTCGAGCTTCACGCTGGCCGCATATCTGGCGTTGGGCCTGATCGGGCGCGAGTCGCTGGCGCTGAGCGCGACGCTGTTCCCCGCAGTGGTCCTGGCATTGCCTGCCGGGTACCTGGCGCTGCGGCGCGTGCCCGCCGAGCCGTTCCGCCGCACCTGCATGGCGGTGGACGTGCTGCTGGTCGGGTTCGGCCTGGCGCGGACGGTGATCGAACGACACCTGATTCCGCCCGCCGCCGCCTGGGCCGGTTTCGGCGCCCTCATCGTTCTCGAGGCTGCGCTGCTCGGCGCCTGGGCGGCGGGCAAGCTCCGCGGCACCAGCGTCACCCCGGTGGGAGCTGTGCGATGAGCCAGCTGCCCTACCTGCGCCAGCTGGAGGCCGAGAGCATCCACATCATCCGCGAGGCCGCGGCGGAGTTCGCGCGCCCCGTGCTGCTCTACAGCATCGGCAAGGACTCGCAGGTGCTGCTGCACCTCGCGCGCAAGGCCTTCCATCCCGCGCCGCTGCCGTTCCCGCTCCTGCACATCGACACCACCTGGAAGTTCCGCGACATGTACGCCTTCCGCGACCGCTACACGAAGGAGAAGGGGCTCCGGCTGATCGTGCACACCAACCGCCGGGCGCTGGAGGAGGGCATCAACCCGTTCGACACCACCAGCCAGAAGTACACCTTCGCGATGAAGACGCAGGCGCTCCTGGAAGCGCTCCTCGCCAACGGCTTCGACGCGGCCTTCGGCGGGGCGCGGCGCGACGAGGAGAAGTCGCGGGCCAAGGAGCGCATCTTCTCCTTCCGCGATCGGGGCGGACAGTGGGACCCGCGATCGCAGCGGCCCGAGCTGTGGAACCTCTACAACGGCCGCATCGACAAGGGCGAGAGCGTGCGCGTCTTCCCGCTCTCCAACTGGAGCGAGCTGGACGTCTGGCAGTACGTGCGGCTGGAGAAGATCCCGGTGGTCCCGCTCTACTTCGCCGCCGAGCGGGCGGTGGTGGAGCGGGAGGGCAACCTGATCGTGGTGGACGACAACCGCTTCCGCCTGCGGCCCGGCGAGGCGCCTCGGCCAAGGCGCGTCCGCTTCCGCACGCTGGGCTGCTACCCGCTCAGCGGCGCCATCGAGTCTGACGCCACCACCGTCTCCGCCATCATCGCGGAGATGCTGGAGAGCCGGAAGTCCGAGCGGCAGGGCCGCCTCATCGATCATGACGAGGAAGGGTCGATGGAGACCAAGAAGCGCGAGGGATACTTCTGATGACCGCCATCCCGGAATCGATCGAGGCCGAGCTGTTGGCGCGCGAGCGCAAGCAGTTGTTGAGGTTGGTGGTGATTGGGTCCGTGGACGACGGCAAGTCCACGCTCATCGGCCGGCTGCTCTACGAGACGGACAGCATCTACGACGACCAGGTGGAGGCGGTGCGGCTGGCCACGCGCAACGGCGATCCCATCGACTTCTCGCTCTTCACCGACGGGCTGCTGGCAGAGCGCGAACAAGGCATCACCATCGACGTGGCGTACCGATATCTGGAGACGCGCGAGCGCAGGTTCATCCTCGCCGACACGCCGGGCCACGCCCAGTACACGCGCAACATGGTCACGGGCGCCTCGACGGCCGACTGCGCGGTGATCC
>DASRTX010000587.1:0-5307 GCA_035655715.1 Myxococcales bacterium
ATCTTCGCTCCTGCCTCCACCGCCGCTCCTTCCACGGCGTGCAACTCCGTCACCTTCCCCGCCTTGGGGCTCTTGATCTCGTTCTCCATCTTCATTGCTTCGACCACGACGAGGCCCTGTCCCTCTTGGACCTCGTCCCCCACTTTGACCAGCACCCGCACCACCTTCCCCGGCATGGGTGCGTCGATGCGCTGTGGGCCTTCCAGGCTGAACTTTCCCGAGGCGCGGCGCATGCGCAGCTTGCGCTCGTCGAGGATCTCCAGGTCGACCACGCTCTCGTTGACCAGCACCGCCAGCTTGCCGTCCTTGCGCGGCTCGATGTCGCAGCGGTAGCTGCGCGTTCCGACGATCAGGCTGATCGCCGCGCCCTGGAGGTGCACGGCGTCCAGGTCGAACGCCTTCCCCCCGATGGTGACGCGGTATCCGCCTTCGCGCGGCGCCACGTCGACCGAGCGCTCCTCGCCGCCGACGAAGGCCGTGTACCTCATCGAGACCTCCGCAGCGCCGCGAGCCGTCCCGCCCGCGCCCATGCCGACTCCTGGGCCGCCGCCGCCGCCGGCCGCCGCAAGGCCGCGCGCTGGTCCTGCTCCAGCTGCCAGATGGCGGCGGCGGCGAGGGCGACCTCTTCCTCGGCCTGCTCCGGCGCGAGCAGCCGCTCCTGCCCGCGCGCGAGCAGCCCGGTGTCATAGTCGCCCTTGCGGAACTCCTCCAAATCGAGCACGCGCTTGAGGTACGCCGTGTTGGTGATGATGCCCTTCACCACCGTCTCGCCCAGCGCGCGACGCAGCCGCGCGATGGCCTGATCGCGGGTGCGCGCCCAGACCGCCAGCTTGCCGATCATCGGATCGTAGTAGCGCGGCACTTCGCTGCCGCTCTCCACCCCGCAGTCGTTGCGCACGCCCGGCCCCTGCGCCAGCCGCAATTCCAGGATCTGCCCGGGGCTGGGCAGGAAGTTCCTCGCCGGGTCCTCGGCGTAGAGGCGCGCCTCGATGGCGTGCCCGCGCAGGTTGGCGAGCACGTCCTCCTGCGTCCAGGGCAGCCGCGCGCCCGCGGCGATCTCGATCTGCCACCGCACCAGATCGAGGCCGGTGCAGAGCTCGGTGATGGGGTGCTCTACTTGCAGGCGGGTATTCATTTCGAGGAAGTAGAAGCTGCGGGTGTTGCCGTCGACCAGGAACTCGCAGGTCCCCGCGCCCACGTACTTCACCGCCCGCGCCGCGTTCACCGCCACCTTCCCCATCTCCGCGCGCAGCTCCGGCGTGACGATGGCGGAGGGGGTCTCCTCGATGACTTTCTGGTGCCGGCGCTGCACGCTGCACTCGCGCTCGCCCAGCCAGATGCAGTTGCCGTGGGTATCGGCGAAGACCTGGATCTCCACGTGCCGCGGCCGCGCGATGGCTTTTTCGATGTAGACCCGCGCGTCGCCGAATGCGCCCATCGCCTCGCGCTGCGCGGTGGCCAGCGCGGAGTCGAACTCGCGCGGTTCGGCCACCAGCCGCATGCCCTTGCCGCCGCCACCCGCGGCGGCCTTGAGCATGATGGGGTATCCGATGGACAGCGCGTAGTCCTTGGCCGCCGCCTCGCCGCCCTGCGGGATGGGTTCCTTGAGGCCCGGCACCACCGGAACGCCCGCCTCGATCACCTTCCGACGGGCGCGCGTCTTCTCTCCCATCTCCTCCATCGCCGAAGGGGGCGGCCCGATGAAGGTGATGCCGGCGGCGGCGCAGGCGCGCGCGAACTGCGCGTTCTCGGAGAGGAAGCCGTAGCCGGGATGGACGGCGTCGGCGCCCGTCTTGCGGCAGGCGGCGATCACGTTTTCGATCACCAGATAGCTCTCGCGCGAGGCGGGCGGCCCCACCCGCACCGCCTCGTCGCAGGAGCGGACGTGGAGCGCGGCGCGGTCGGCGTCGCTGTAGATGGCGACGGTGCGGATGCCCATCTCGTGGCAGGTGCGGGCCACGCGCAGCGCAATCTCGCCGCGGTTGGCGATGAGGATTTTGCGGATGCTCACGGCGCGGCACCCTAGCAGAATCGCGGCGGCGTCCCCACCGCGTCCGGCGGAACCAGCCCCCTTACGGAACCTTGCGGTACTTGCGCAGCAGCGCCGTCTGGCGGCTTTGCAGCGGCAGCTGCCTGCCCGCGATCCAGATCGCCACCGGTTGGCTGGAGACTTCCAGCGGATCTCCGTCCCAGAGCACCACGTCTCCGCGCGCGCCCTCGGCGATGCGGCCGCCGTCCAGGCCGAAGGCGTCGGCCACGTTGGAGGTGATGGCCCGCATGGCCTCGTCCCAGGGCAGGCCGAAGGCCACCGCGTTGCCGGCCTCTTGCCGCAGCGTGCGGGCGAAATGGGCGCTCTGCTCCGGCGCGATCATCACCTTCACGCCGGCTGCCGCCAGCAGGGCGGCGTTGTCGGAGCGCGATGCCAAGGCGTCGAACGTCTCGGGCAGATCCTGCGTCGCGGTGAGGATCACCGGCGTCTTCGCGGCGGCGAGCTCGTTCGCCATCAGCCAGCCCTCGGCAACGCCGGAGAGGATCACGCGCGCGCCGTACTCCTTGCCGATGGCGATGGCCGCGCGCAGATCGCTGGTCCGGTCGGCGTGGATCAAGAGCGGCAGCTTTCCCTGCAGCACCGGCTGCATGGCCGCGAGATCGGCGCGCGAGCCGGTGAGGAGCCGCATGCGGTTCTGGTCGAAGTCCTTCTGGCGGCGGCCGTACTCGCGCGCGTCGTCGAGCAGCTCGCGCAGCAGCGCGATCGAGTACCCGCGCGGCGCGGAGGTGGCCTCCTTCGCTTCCAGGCCGAGCCGCACCTGGACGGCGAGCGGCGTTCGCAAGATGGAGCCGTCCATGCTGAACCAGAGCGCCTGTCCGGAGACCACGCCGCCTCCAGGCGAGGTGACGGCGCTGGTGACGCCGCCGCCGCCCGCCACCGGCAGGAGCTCGGAGAGCGGGTTGACGCTGTCCGCCGCGCGCATCGCCGCGTGGACGGGCCGCTCCACCCGCTCCGCCGGCGCACCCGGCGGCCGACGCGTCGAGCCGATGTCGTTGGCGCTCTCCTCCTGCGAGACCTCCACCAGCCCGAGCTGTCCGTAGGGCAAGATGAACCCCGGCGTCAGGATCCGGCCGCGGGTGTCGATCACGCGACAACCGGGGATGGGTGTGAGCGAGATCTTCCCCTCGCGCAGCGTCACGGTAACCGGCTTGCCGTCGAGGCCGACGGCGCCGCGGATGTCGGTGCACGGCGCGTCCTCCACGGCCAGCGGCTGGGGCGTGGTCGAGGGCAGCTCCGGCATCCGCCCCGGATGCGGCGTCTGCAGCGCCGCCGTGCGCAGCGGCTCGCCCAGCTCGAAGTCGCTGGGCACGGTAGCGCCGGTCCGCGCGTCGTAGGTGATCACGCCGTCGGCCCAGACGCGCTGGGCGCGGGCGTACACGGAAAACGGGGTGCGGTCCCACAGCACCACGTCGGCCATCTTTCCCGGCTCGAGCGACCCGGTGCGGTCATCCACGCCCATCGCCCAGGCCGGGTTCAGGGTCAGCCAGCGGATGGCCTGCTCGTCCCTGACGTGGATGCCCACTCCGCGCGCCGCCGCCATGGCCTTGCCGGCCTCCTGGTTCAGCCGCTGGATGCCCTGCTCCGAGTCGGAGTGCACCATGGCGCGCACGCCGGCCTCCTCCAGCAAGGCAAGGTTTTGCGGAATGCCGTCCCACATCTCCATCTTGCCGCCCCACCAGTCGGCCCAGGTGGCGATGCCCACGCCCTCCTTGGCCAGCACGTCGCGCAGCTTGTAGGCCTCCACCGCGTGGTGGAAGGCGCGGATGTGGAAGCCGAACTCGCGCGCGACGTCCATCATCAGCTGCATCTCGTCGGCGCGGTAGCAATGGTTCTGCACCAGGATCTCGCCCTTCATCGCCGCGACCAGCGTCTCGTTGCGCAGGTCGCGCGCGGGCGGCTCGCCCTGCTGCTTCTCCTTCCAGCGCTCCTGCTTGCGCTCATAGTCCTTGGCCGCGGCGAAGGCCTTGCGAAATTCGGCGATGTCGCCCATGCGCGTCGAGGGCGCCCGGTGCTGCTGGCGGCCGTAGACGCGCTTGGGGTTCTCGCCGCAGGCCATCTTCAGCGCGTCCTTGGCCCCGGGGAAGCGCATCTCGTCGGCGGTGCGGCCGAAGTGCAGCTTCACCGGAAAACCGCGGCCGCCGATCAGGTTGGCGCTGCCGGGCAGGATCAGGAGCGAGGTGATTCCGCCGGCGGCCGCGCGGCGCAAGCCGGGGTCCTGCGGCCAGAAGCCGTCCTTCGCGTTCACCTCGGCGGTGATGGGGTTGGTGGCCTCGTTGCCGTCGGAGTTGCCCTGCGTCTGCGGGGACGGATAGACGCCCAGGTGCGAGTGCGCGTCGATGATGCCCGGCGTCACCACCATCCCCTTGGCGTCGATCTCCTCGGCGCCGGGCGGCGTCTGCACGCTGCCGTCGGGGCCGGCGGCGATGATCTTGCCTTGCGCGAAGGCCACCGCGCCGTCCTCGATGGCTGGCCCTGCGGCGGTGAGGACCCGGGCGTGGCGTAGGACGACCGCGCGCTGCTGCACCCAGGTGCGCGTGGGCAGGACGGGGGCCTGGGTCTCCTCGGCGGCGGTCTTGTGCGGGACCTGGGCGGAGGACGAGGAGCAGGCGATGGCGAGGGCGATGGTTGGGACCGCAAGGATTCGCATGGCGGCGCACTTTGCTTCAGGCAGGCGCCCGGATGCAACGCGTTTACAACAGGCCCAGGGAAAGCGCCTTGAGGACCGCGCGGGTGCGGTCGCGAACCCACAGCTTGGCCAGGATGGCGGCGACGTGGTTCTTGACGGTCCGTTCCGCCACGCCGAGCGCCGCGCCGATCTCGCGGTTGGAATATCCGCCGGCCAGGAGCCGCAGCACCTCCAGCTCGCGCCCGGTGAGCGCCTCCGCGGCCTCGTCCCGCGGCGGGGTCTGCAGCGCGGAGAGCCCGCGTACCACCGCGTCGCCCACTGCGGGCTTGAACCACGTCTCCCCCGATGCCACCGCGCGGATGGCGTCGCCCAGCTCGCGCGGAGAGGCGTCCTTGAGCAGGTACCCCCGCGCGCCGGCGCGGACGGCGGCGAGGAAGGCGTCGGCGTCGTCGAAGGTGGTGAGCACCAGGCAGGGCGGCGGGTCGGGCTCGCCGCGCAGGGCGGTGAGGACCGCGATGCCGTCGAGGCGTGGCATGCGGATGTCCAGCAGCACCACGTCCGGCCGCGTCCGTCTCACGAGTTCCAGCGCCTCCACGCCGTCGCGGGCCTCGGCGGTGACCTCGACGCCCTC
>DASRTX010000588.1:0-2529 GCA_035655715.1 Myxococcales bacterium
CACCGCGGAACAGGTTCTCGCAGCCCTGAAAGACCTCAAGGATCCCTCGTCCGGCCGGACCCTGTCCGAGCTCGCCTACCTGAAACACCCAGAGATCCTCGACGGCGGCGGCGTGCGCGTCCGCGTCGAGCTGCCCACGCCCGCCTCGCCGCACAAGCCGCGCATCGAGGAATCAGTGCGCGCAGCGCTGTCTGCGCTGAAGCTGCCGCGCGTGGAGGTGGCGTTCACCGGCAATGTGCGGCCTTCGCCCGTCAAGCAGCACAACCCCAACGACCTGGTGCCCTCGGTCAAGAACGTGGTGCTGGTGGGCTCCGGCAAGGGTGGGGTGGGCAAGAGCACCGTCTCGGCCAACGTGGCCTGCGCGCTGGCCAACCTCGGATGCAAGGTCGGCCTGCTCGACGCCGACATCTACGGCCCCTCGATGCCGCTGATGATGGGCCTGTTTGGCGCGCGCCCGAGCAGCGCGGACGGCAAGAGCGTCAACCCGCCGGAGGCGTTCGGGGTCAAGGTGATCAGCATCGGGTTCTTCGTCGATCCGGATCAGGCGATGATCTGGCGCGGCCCCATGCTGCACGGCGCGCTGGTGCAGCTCTTGCGCGACGTGCGCTGGGGCGATCTCGACTACCTGATCCTCGACCTGCCGCCGGGCACCGGCGACATCCAGCTCACCATCGCCCAGCAAGTCAGCGTCTCCGGCGCGGTGGTGGTGACCACGCCGCAGGACGTGGCGCTGGCAGACGCCATCAAGGCCAAGGTGATGTTCGACAAGGTGAACATCCCGGTGCTCGGCTTCGTGGAGAACATGAGCGGGTTCGTCTGCCCGAATTGCCATCACGAGACGGACATCTTCTCCAAGGGAGGCGCGGAGCAGGCGGCGGGCAAGCTGGGTGTGCCCTTCCTGGGGCGCGTGCCCATCAATACCGCCATCCGGGCCGGCAGCGACGACGGTAAGCCGGTGGTGGCCGCCGATCCCGGGCTGCCGGAGGCGCAAGCGCTGATCCGCATCGCGCAGAACGTGGCCGATCGGGTGGCGCTGGCCAACATGACCACCGTGGCTCCCCGCGGGCAGAAGCCGCTGGTCCAACTGGGGAGGAAGTCGTGAAGAAGACCTCGGTGGCCGAGTGCGAGGAGCAGACGCTTTCGAAGGGCGGGTTCGGGTTCCGCCGCAAGCGCCTGGGCGCGGCCGCGGGAGGCAAGGGCATCGGGGTGAGCTGGTTCGAGCTGCCGCCCGGGAAGAAGGCCTTCCCGCACCATTTCCACCTCGCCAACGAAGAGGCCGTCTTCGTGCTGGAAGGCGAGGGCGTGCTGCGCCTGGGCGAGGAGATGCAGAACATCCGCGCCGGCGACTACATCGCCTTTCCACCGGGTCCGCCCGGCCACCAGATCGCCAACCGTGGCAATGGCCCGCTGCGGTACCTCGCCATGTCCACCATGCTCGAGCCCGAGGTGGCCGTCTATCCGGACTCGAAGAAGATCGGCGTGCTCTCGCGGTCGCACGGCATCACCGCCGTGCACCGGGAGCGCGACACGGTGGACTATTACGAGGGTGAGGAGTGAGGCTTGGCGCCGCGCTGCTGCTCTGTGCTTCGTGTGGTGGCGGCCCCCGACTCACCAACCTGCGCTGCCGCGACCCGCAGCGCTGCCAGCACGCCGAGGATCCGGTGCGGCTCTTGCTCCAGGTGGATTTCGACGACGAGTCGGGCACCATGAGCGCCGGCACGCTGCGGCTGCGGCTGAATGGAGGCGACCAGGGCACGCTGTCGCTCAGCAACCTGTTCGCCTCGCAGCAGATTGCTTCCGGCGCCACGCAGGGCACGCTGCTGTTCGATGACGAGCTCCACCTGGACGCCATCGAGCAGGATCAGCATCTCGAGGTCAACGTGCAGGCCGTGAACGGCCACGGAGAAGGCTCCAACGATCCGGGCCTGGATCTCCTCGTGCACCTGGGAGGCTCCGGGCTTGGCCCGGAGCCGGGCGGAGGGCGCAACGCCCGCAGCATTGGAGGAGTGCCCTGATGGCGCCGGAAGACGAGCTTCCCCCCGAGGACGTGAAGAAGCTCTCGGGCCTGGTTCCTGACATCGTGCGCCGCGCCGTGCTCACCGGTGTGGGCGCCCTCTTCATGACCGAGGAGGGCATCCGCAACCTGGTCGGCGACATGAAGCTGCCCAAGGACGCGCTGGGCTTCCTGCTCTCGCAGGCCGACAAGACCCGCACCGAGGTGGCGCGGGTGGTGACGCAGGAGGTGCGGCGCTTCCTCGAGTCCGAGACGCTGCGCCGCGAGCTTTGGAAGGTGCTCACCGGGGTGACGCTGGAGGTGAACGCCAGCATCCAGCTCAAGCCCAGCGGCGAGCCGGGCTTCAAGGCGAAGATCAAGACCAGGAAGAAGGAGCCCGAAGAGGGCGAATGAAACGGCTGCTGCCGCGGCTCGCGTTCCTGGCGGTGCTGGGCGGCGCGCTGATCCTCTGGGGTGAGCTGCGCAAGCCGCGGGATCTGGTGCTCCAGGTCGATCTCACCGCCGTGCTCCCCGGG
>DASRTX010000589.1:0-5648 GCA_035655715.1 Myxococcales bacterium
CTGCGCAGAAACGCCAGCCACCCGGCGCCGTCCTCATCAGCCACCACGTCTATCCCGAGGATCCTGGCCTTCACCGCTTTCCCGAAAGAGCACTGGCGTCAGATCTGGAGCAACAACCCGCAGGAGCGGCTCAACCGTGAGATCCGCCGGCGCACCGACGTGGTCGGCATCTTCCCCAACCGCGAGAGCATCGTGCGACTCGTCGGTGCCGTGCTCTGCGAGCTCAACGACGACTGGGCCGTGGTCCGCCGCTACATGACCATCGAGAAGCGAGAGGAGGTCATCGAGACGAAGGCTCTGGTGAAGAAGAGCGCAGCGTAGTCAACCTCGGATGACGCGCTCGTACACCACCTTGACGGACGTGACCCGGGCCGCACTGACCTGACGCGAGGGCAGCGGCCCCGATACACTGCCCGCATGTCTCGCTGGGACCGGATCCTCGAGCAGAAGCCGCAGGCCCTCAAAGATTACGTCCTCGACCGGGTGGCCGAGCAGCTTGCCAAGGACCTGCGCGACTTCCCGCCCCCCATCGAGGAGTGGCTCGACGAGGCGGTAAAGGCCCGCTACGCGCAGGTGATGGCCCGGACGGCGAGGCCGGAGCTGGACACGTACCGGGTGGCCTGTGAGCTGGCGCGGGAGGAGATGCTGCGGGAGTACGAGCTGATCGACCGATTCTGCCGCAGCCCCGAGTTCAGGAAACTGCTCCCCGACGCGCTGGAAGAGCAGACGGCGCACTTCATGACGCGCTACCTGGTGGATTCGGCGCTGGCCTTCCAGGAGCACGCCCAGGGCAAGTTCAACCGCGGCGATCTGGCGAAGCTGATGGAGAGGATCGAGGACCGGCTGCTGCGCGGGTACCGGCTCCGGATCTGAGCATCACTTCTTCTTCTTGCGGCACTCCCCTGCGCGCTCGCGCGCCGTCTTCGCCGACGCCGAGCTCTTGTGGCTCTGCTGCACCTCCTCGTAGAAGAGGAGCGCGTTCTGGCAGTCGCCCTGGGCCTGGAAGGACATGCCGATCTTGAGCAGGGCATCGGGCACCTTCTCCGAGCCTTTGTACTCCTTGAGCACCTTCTGGAACTCGACGATGGCGTCGTTCCACTTCTTCTCCGCGTAGTACGTCTCGCCCAGCCAGTACTGCGCGTTGGCGGCGAACTCGTCCTTGGGGTAGCGGGTGAGGAAATCCTGGAGGAGCGGCCGCGCCTGCGCCGGCTGGTTCGCCTCCAGCTTCTGGCGGGCCAGGTTGTAGAGGCCCACCCGGTCGGTGGGATGCTCCAGCTCCTTCTGCCGCTGCGCCATGAACTGGGAGACGGTCTGCAGCGTCATGCGCTCGTCCTGGCCCTGCTTGTCCAGCGCGTCGAGCCGGTGCTGCAGCACCTCGATCTGGCCGCGCAGCGCCGCCACGTCGTTCTGCGCCTTCTCCAGATCCACCGCCATGTCCGCGCCGCTCTTGCGCGACGCGCGGGAGAGCTGGTCGAGCGCGTCCTGCAGCGCCTTGGCGCGCTGCTGCTGCTCGGCGGCCGTCTTGGTGCGCTCGGCGTTGGCGGTGGCGATCTCGTTCTTGAGATCGGACTTGAGCGAGGCGATGTCCTGGCGCATCTGCTCGCCTTCCTGCGAGGTGGTGACGCAGGCGGAGGTGAGCAGCAGCAGGGCGAGAAGCAGGTTCTTCATCATGGCTCCGGGGCCAGCTCGACGCGGCGGTTCTTCGCCCAGGCCGCCTCGTTGTGGGCAGGATCGGCCGGGCGCTCCTTGCCGTAGCTGATCGACTTGAGCTTCTTTTCCTCGGCGCCGAGCCTGATCAGATACCGTCGCACCTCGTCGGCGCGGCGCTCGCCGAGCGCGAGGTTGTATTCGGTGGTGCCGCGCTCGTCGCTGTGCCCCGCCAACACCAGCCGGCGGAACTGCGCCTTGGAGAGGCACTGGTACTCGGCTTCGAGCGCGGTGCGCGCCTCGGCGGAGAGGGTGACGTCGTCAAATCCGAAATAGAGGGGCGCGAGATCGCAGTCGCCGTAGCGGCGGCCCTTCTCCGCCATCACGTCGCCCTGCGCGCGGCAGAGGTTCTGGACGCAGGCCTCGCCGTCGCCGCAGTCCACGTCGGCCTTGCAGCTCTTCTGCGCGGAGCAGCGCCCCTGCTCGCACTTGTGGCCGGCGGCGCAGTCGGCGTCCGCGGCGCACTCGGGTACGCACTTCTGCTGCGCGCACTTCATCCCCGCGCCGCAGTCCTCGTTTCGCACGCACTGCGGCTTGGCGGTGCAGAGCGCGTCCTTGCAGACGGGGCGGTCGGGATGGCCCTTGGCGCAGTCGGCGTCGTCGCGGCACTCCTTGCAAAAGCCGTTCAGGCAGACCTGTCCGTGGTCCGCGCAATCCTCGTCGGTCTTGCACTCCGGGTACTGCGGCTTGGGACAGCCCGCCGCCAGGAGCGCGACACAGGACAAGAGGAAAAGCGGCCCGCGCATCCTCGCGCACCTATCCGCGGGAGCGCACGGTGTCAAGGAAAGCAAGCTTGGCCTCGCGCCGCATCCGCTTCAGCTGGTACTCGCGTTTCAGCGCCGCAGATCTGGTCCGCGCCGGCTCCTGGTGCAAGAGCGTCAGCGGGCCGCGCCCGCGCGTGTAGCGGGCGCCGCGGCCGCTGCGGTGGGCGGCGATGCGCTGTTCGAGATCGTTGGTGATGCCCGCATAGAGCGTGCCGTCTCCGCAGCGGATGACGTAGACGCACCAGCGCACGGCGCGCAGCATGGCGGACGCGGCTCGCGCGCGCAAGAATCCGACGCATGGCGATCAGGAGACTCACGCTGCGCGACTGCGAGCTTGCGCAGCCCCTCATCGAGGCGCAGTACCGGGAGCACGGCATCGCCATGGGCGGGCCGCGGCTCGCCGGGGCGCTGCGGACACTGGTGCGCGGAAAGGGCCTGGTGCTGCTCTCGACGGAGCGCGTGACGCCGGTGGGCACGGCGGTGTTGAGCTGGAACTACGAGCTGGAGCGCGGAGGCGCAGTGGCGTGGCTCGACGAGCTGTACGTGGTGCCGGAACGGCGCGGCAAGGGTATAGGCCGCGCGCTGCTGCGCCATGCGCTGCGGGAGGCGCGCAGGGAGGGTTGCGAAAGCGTGCAACTGGAGGTGGTGCGCGGCCACGACCGGGCCGCGCGGCTCTACGTGCGGGAAGGCTTCGCCAGGCTGCCCAGGACCCGGTACATGCGAGTTCTATAGAAAGGGCTTCCGCCTCAACGGCGGCGACCTGCGTTTCCGGCATGGACGCCCCGGCCCATGTGTTGCATCCTTGCACCCGACTCCCACTATGCCCTCCTCGAAGCGGCCATCGGCGGACGCCGTCCCGACAACCACCGAGACCCTCGACCTCGGCGACGACGCGCCGCAAGTCGCTCCCGAGCACACCTTTCCCGAGGCCCCCGGGTCCACGGCCGTGACGCGCCCGCGCCCGCCACCGCCCGCCACCGCGGACGAGGCTCCGGGTGCTACAGCCTTCGTCCGCGTGGATGCGCCCGGCGCCAGCGCGCCTCCGATGCCGCGCCGCACCGAGACCGCTCCATCCGCCCCGAAAAAAGGACTTCAAGTCACGCTCCCCGACGAGGAGCCGGCACCGCCGCCGCCGCCAAAGCGGCCGCTACCGCCACCGCCTCCGGATCACAAAGGCCGGCGCGGCGCCTGGTGGGACGAAAAGCAGGAGCAGCTTCCCGAGCCGGACCCGGACGATCTGCCGGGCGCCACGGCCATGGTGCAGGCGCCGATCCCTGAACCGGAGCCGGAGCCGCCCCCGCCAGAGCCCGAGCGGGAGATCGAGGTCGAGCCCTACCGCCCTGTTCCCGCCGACGACTACGCCGGCCATCTTCCCGACGGGCCTCCGCGCTGGAAAGTGCGTCTGCGCCGCGCCGCCTGGATTGCCGCCGCCCTGCTCGTCGCCGGCATGGTCACCGTGATCGCCGGATACCTCTATATCTCGCGCGAGATTCCCACCTTCGACTCCGTCCGCGACTACCATCCCTTCGTGGCCACCAAGGTGGTCGCCGCGGACGGCTCGGTGGTGGGCCAGTTCTATCGAGAGCGCCGCACGGTGGTGAAGATGGACAGGATCCCGCGCGTGCTCGTCCAAGCGGTGATCAGCGCCGAGGACAAGGACTTCTACAAGCACCCCGGTTTCAATTTCCTCGCGCTCCTGCGCGCCGCCGTCGTGGACGCGGTCTCCGGCAAGAAGCGGCTGGGCGCCTCCACCATCACGCAGCAGGTGGTGAAGAACTTCTTCCTCAGCCCGGAGAAGCGCTGGAAGCGAAAACTAAAAGAAATCCTGCTCGCCTCGCGCCTGGAGCACAATCTCTCCAAGGACGACATTCTCTTCCTCTACCTGAACCAGATCAACTTCGGCAGGGCGCATTACGGCGTGGAGGAGTCCTCGCTCTACTACTTCAACAAGCACGTCGAGGACATCGATCTGGGGGAGGCGGCCATCCTCGCCGGCCTGCCGCAGAATCCCTCCCGCATCAATCCGCGCCGGCACGCCGAGCGGGCCAAGAAGCGGCAGACCTACGTGCTCGATCGCATGCTCGCCAACCATTTCATCTCGCGCGAGGACCACGACCGCGAGGTGGAGAAGCCCATCGTCCTGCCCCCGCCCCCGCCGGAACCGCCCGGCGCCTGGTACCTGGACGAGGTCCGGCGCCAGCTGATCGCCCAGTTCGGCGAGGCGGCGGTGGAGACGGCCGGGCTGCGCGTGGAAGTGGCGATGGACCCACGGCTGCAGGCGGCCGCCGAGGCCGCGCTGCGCGAGAACCTGCGCGCCATCGACAAGCGACAGGGCTTTCGCGGCCCCGAAGTGAAGCTCGATCCCGCAAACCTCGACGCCTATCGCACCGCCCTCGGCCGCCGGCTGGGCTCGGTGGCGCAGTCGCCGGACCAGGCCTGGGTGCTCGATCTCGAAGGCATCCACGCCGCCGCCGTGCGCCGGAACGCGGGGAAGAAGCCGAAGCAGCCGGAGGAGGCCGAGGACACCGACACCGCCGCCGAGAGCGCGGCGGGAGCGGGGGAAGGAAACCTCACTCCCGACATGCTGGCGCGTGCGGCGCAGGTGCGACCGCTGGTGCCCAACGAGATCTACTCGGGCATCGTCACCTCGGTCTCCGCCAACGACGCGGTGGTGGAGCTGGCACCCGGCATCGCCGGCAGCGTGCCCTTCTCCACCATGTCGTGGGCGCGGCCCTTCAAGCCCGAGCGCGCCACGCCCGCGCCCAGGTCTCCTTCCGACGTGCTCTCCGTCGGCGACGTGGTGCCGGTGCGGATCGGGCACCTGGTCGCGCAGCGCACGCCGGCGGGAACGCGGGTGCAGCGGCTCGACCTCGCGCTGGAGCAGACCCCGAAGGTGCAGGGCGCGTTCGTCGGCATCGATCTGAAGACGCGCGGGGTGCTGGCGCTGGTGGGCGGCTACGACCCGGCCCTCTCCTCCTTCAACCGCGCCACCCAGGCGAAGCGGCAGCCCGGCTCGTCGTTCAAGCCCTTCCTCTACGCGGCGGCCGTGGACACCGGCAAGTATACGCCCATCACGCGCGTGGACGACTCGCCCGAGGTGATCACCGATCCCTGGACGGGCAAGGCCTGGAAGCCGCAGAACTTCGAAAAGGACGAGTTCGACGGGCCGATCACGCT
>DASRTX010000590.1:0-4136 GCA_035655715.1 Myxococcales bacterium
CGGGCATGGTCGTCCGCCCAAGCTCGATCTTCGCCAGCTTCTGCGCCGCCGGCAGCGGCGTGCTCCCCGCAACTGCCGCGAGGATGAGGCGCTCTTCCTCCCGGGAGGGGCGACCATGGATCCGCTCGATGGCACGGGCCATGTCGCCGAGCGTCCTGTACCGCTGCTGGCGTTCCGCCATCGCCTTGCGGATCACCGGCGCGAGCGGGCCCTGCACTTCCTTGCCTGGGGCCTGGCCCTGGCGTGGAGGCGCGAGCGTGATCAGCTCATATGCGAGCGCGCCCGCCGCATAGACGAGGACGCGCGGATCGTCGGGCAGCACCGCGCCGTTGCGCAGCTCGGGCGCCGAATAGCCGTCGCCGGTGGGGGGCTCGCCGGTGAGCAGGTCGAGCGCGCCGTCGTCGTCCACCAGGAGCTGGTAGGGCCGCAGCGCCTGCTGCTGATGTTCGGAGAGGCGGATGGCGGCGAGCAGCAGCGCGCCAGAGAGCGCCGGAGGCAGCTCCGATCCCCTCTTCTGTGCCTGGGTCAGAAAGGACGCTACCGACGCGGTCAACGGATCTCCGGCTCGTTCATCCGCGCCAAGATTAGCTCCAGATGCCCGGGTCTTGCGAGTTCCGTGACGCCGAACAGAAGACGCTCGCGCGGCACCGACGCGGGTCCTGTGAGGTATCGCTCCAGCATGGCGGCGGCCACCGCACCCCGCGCCACCTCGCGGCCCCGCACCACCATCACCAACCGGAAGCCGGTGTCGAGATTGGCCAGGGCGGCGAGCCGCTCGACGGCGGCAACATACTGTTTTGACATTGGTTTCGCCGCAATCCAGTCCTTGAGCGTCCGGCGCGCCGGATCCTGCGGGACGCGGCGCACGCCCAGCGCTTCCACCTCCGGGACGCGCATCCCCACATCCCGCGACACGTCGGCAGGCCCCGCCGGCAGCTCTACACGTCCCGACAGCGGTGGCGCCTCGACATGCACCTCGACCAGACCCGCAGGGAGGCCTTCGAGCACAAAAAGTCCCCGCGGGTCGGTCCGCGCGCTCAGCTTTCCCGCCGCGATGCGCGCGTCCGCGAAGGGCACGCCGCCCACCAGCAGGCGGCCGCGAAGCACGCGTCGCGCCACGACGTCGAAGTCGGCGCGGATGACATCGCCGCGCAGAGCCGGCCCGAAAGCGCGCGAGAGGCTGCCGCCGGCGGCCCAGCCTTGCGGCAGTTTCACCGTCAACACGCCGTCGCCCTCGAAGGCGCGCAGGCGGTACGTCCCGTCGGAAGAGGTGAGGACGACCTGGGTGCGCTCCCCCTGGACCAGCGTCACCTGCGCAGCCGCCGCGCCGGCGCCGCCGCGCTCGCCCACGCGCCCTTCCACCAGCGGCGGACCGGCGACGGCGATCAGGATGCAGGCGAGGCCCGACACCCGATCAGTTTGCCTGAGCGACCACCAGTTCGCGAGAATCCAGCGTCGCCATCATCCGCACGAACCGCTGGTACTCGCGCATGACGCGGCGCGGATACTCGCGCAGCGAATCGGGGATGCCGGCGCGCTTGTACTGCTGCATCCGGCGGGGTCCCGCGTTGTAAGCCATCAGCGCCTCGTCCCGCTTGGGGAAGCGATGTTCGAGCCAGCGCAGGTAGCGGACGGCCAGCCGGACGTCCACGACCGGGTCCTCCATCACCATGCTGTCGTCGGCGATGTCCTGCTCGCGGCCGGCGATCCAGGCGAAGGTGGAGGGCTTGAGCTGCATCAGGCCGTAAGCGCCGCGTTCGCTGGAAACCTGAGGCCGGAAGCTGCTTTCCACGGCGACCAGGGCCAGGACGAAGAGCGGGTCGTAGCCCGCCCGCGCCGACTCGGTCAGCACCGCGTCGGCGAGCTTGCTGCGCAGCGGCGCGTCAAGCTGCTTGCCCACCCTCGACAGGAGCGCCTCGAGCTGGGCCTGGCTCATCGAGGGCGGAGGCGTGTTCTTGAGGCGGACCGAAGGGGCCGGCACCGCACGCGGCAGCAGGTACACCTCCGCCGCCGCACCCGCGAGGATGAGCACAGCGCAGACGGCCAAGATGGTTTTGGCGCTGGGTGTCGTCATGCCCCTCCTGCCGAAAAGACCACCGGCAAAGCTGCCAAGGCCACGGAGGCTAACAACCACCCCTGCCGGCCGGCAAGGCGCCGGCCGGAGGAAATGTGCTGTAAAGTGCGTTAGTTCGGCTGAACCGGCGGGGTTTGACCACCCGCGGCATCGGCCTTGGGCGCACGCTTTGCCGCGAGCTCCTGGAGCTTCTTGCCGAGCTTCTCCAACTCGACCCCGAGCATGCCCATCTGCTCGCGCGATCCCTTCTGCGCGAACTCCACCAGGATCTTCAGCTCCGCCTGAGCGCGGTCGCCCAGCGTCTCCAACACCTTGCGGGCCTCCTGCTCGATCTCGCGGGCCCGCGCGGAAGCCCTGCTCTGTGCGTCCCGGAATGCCTCTTGGAACCTCGACTGGAATTCGGCCATCGGATGCTCCCCTTGTCGCAATGCGTTATGGCGCTACTCTAACGCGTCGCGTCGGATTGTCAAGGTCAGAGGGGCCGTGTAGAGTTTGACCACTCTATGGAGAGCATCGCGCCAGGAACCGGGGGCTCCGCCGCTCCCGGCGTCACCGTAGCCACTCCGGCTGCGGGCTTGACGGTCGTCCCGCCGCCTGGTGTGGGGACCGCTCCTCCACCCGCGCAGAACCTGTCCGATGCGCGCTTCTTCATCAACCGCGAGCTGTCCTGGCTCGCGTTCAACGAGCGCGTGCTGGATGAGGGCCTCGACCCTACCGTCCCCGCGCTGGAGCGGCTCAAGTTCCTGGCCATCGCCAGCGGCAACCTGGACGAGTTCTTCATGATCCGGGTGGCGGGCCTGAAGCAGCAGATGGTCGGCCATGTGGACGAGAGCGGACCGGACGCGATGAGCCCCGGCGAGCAGCTCGCGGCCATCGCCACCCGCTGCCACGAGATGGTGGCCAGGCAGTACCGGGCGCTGCTCGGCGACGTGCTCCCCAACCTCGATCGGGTCTGCGTCTGCCTGTTCTCCACGGCGCAGCTCTCGCCGGAGGCCGGTCAGTTCCTCGCCGACTACTTTGCTCGCGAAGTCTTTCCGGTGCTCACGCCCATCGCGCTCGATCCGGGCCATCCGTTCCCGCACCTGCGCAACAAGTCGCTGAACCTGGCGGTCCGGTTCGCGGCCACCGCGCCGGGTGCCCGGCTCCGGTACGGCGTGGTGCCGGTGCCCAGCGTGCTGCCCCGGCTGGTCGAGATTCCCGACGGCGGCCGGCGCACCTACGTCCTGCTGGAGGACGTCATCTCGCGGTCGGTGGCGCAGCTCTTCCCAGGCATGCCCGTGGAAGGCTGCTGGGCCTTCCGCGTCACCCGCAACTGGGACCTCAGCATCGACGAGGAAGAGGCGGAGGACCTGCTCGTCACCATCGAGCGCGAGGTCCGCCGGCGCGACCGCGGGAGCGCAGTGCGGCTGGAGCTGGCCGCGCAGGCCGAGCAGCACCTCGCCGACTACCTGGTCCGCGCCCTCAAGCTGGGCCCCCCCGACGTCTACCGCATCGACGGCCCGCTCAACATTCCCGACCTCTTGCCGCTGCTCGGCCGCATCGATCAGAAGGAGCTGCACGACGAGCCCTTCACCCCGGTGGTGCCGCCCCTGGTGGGGGACGGCGAGCGCGACCTCTTCCGCCTCATCCGCGAGAAGGACGTGCTGCTCCACCACCCCTACGAGTCGTTCGACCCCGTGGTCAGCTTCATCGAGGGCGCGGCGGACGACCCACAAGTATTGGCCATCAAGATGACGCTCTACCGCACCGGCAAGGATTCGCCGGTGGTGCGGGCGCTCCAGCGCGCGGCCGAGAACGGCAAGCAGGTCACCGCCCTGGTCGAGCTGAAGGCGCGAATGGACGAGGAGGCGAACATCGCCTGGGCGCGCGAGCTGGAGCGCGCGGGCGTCCACGTGGTGTACGGCCTGATCGGCTTCAAGACGCACTGCAAGCTCGCGCTGGTCGTCCGCCGGGAGAATGGGTCGATCCGGCGGTACGTGCATCTCGGCACTGGCAACTACAACACCAACACGGCGCGGACGTACTCGGACCTCTCGCTGTTCACCTCCAGCGACGAGTTCGG
>DASRTX010000591.1:0-3684 GCA_035655715.1 Myxococcales bacterium
GGGCCGGTGCTCAAGGACCACCTGTGGATCTGGGGCGCCTACGGCGTCAGCGACATCCGCAACATCGCCCAGGGCGGCCAGCTCGACAAGACCAAGCTGGAGGACTACAACTTCAAGCTCAACTTCCAGACCGGTCCGGCCAACTCGGGCGTCCTCCACTACTGGACGAACGACAAGCTCAAGGAGGGGCGCGGCGCCGGCCCCGCCCGCGAGCCCGCGGCCACGCACGACCAGACCACGCCGCAGGACATCTACAAGGTCGAGGACACCTTCCTCGCCTCCTCCAACTGGTCGATCACCGGCCTCTGGTCGCGCGACACCGGCAAGTTCACCCTCGCTCCCGAGGGCGGCCTCACGCCGTTCATCATCGTCGACGCCGACGGCGTCCACCGCGGCACCGACTACGACTTCAAGCAGGACGCCACGATCGACCAGGCGCGGCTCGACACCAGCTACTTCTTCAACACCGGCAGCGCCGGCCACGAGCTGAAGTTCGGCGGCAGCTTCCGCGAGCAGGAGAACCACTCCACCACCGTCTGGCCGCACGGCAACCGGGTCTACTCGGGCGACTACATCGGGCTGGACGAAGGCCAGGCGCTGGTCGAGTTCTTCCGCAACCGGAAGGTGAACATCCGCTCGGATTACGGCGCGGCCTGGGCGCAGGACACGGTCACCCTCAACCGGCTGACGGCCAACATCGGCGTGCGCTACGACCGCCAGTACATGAAGAACCTGCCGGCCTTCGACCCGGGCCAGGACGCGGCGCAGGGCCTGCTGCCTCCCATCAACTTCAAGGGGAACAACGCCGGCGGCTTCTCCTGGAGCACCCTGGAGCCCCGCATCGGCGTCACCTACGCCCTGGGGAACGACCGCCAGACGCTGCTGCGCGGCACCTTCTCGCGCTACGCCGAGCAGCTCGGCCAGCTCCCGCTGGCCACCCGCGTCAACCCCCTCGGCTACAGCTACGCCTACTTCTACTTCGAGGACGCCAATCACAACCTCATCCTCGATCCCACCGAGGTGGGGTCGCTGCAGTTCGCCTACACCTACAACATCGATCCGGCCAATCCGGGATCGGTGACCACGCCGAGCGTCAACGACCGCAACCTCGGGCCGACGCTGACCGACGAGCTCACCTTCGGCGTCGATCAGGGGTTCGGCGCCAACCTGGCGATGGGCTTCACCCTGACCTACCGCGACATCCACGACATCCCCGAGGCGCGGTACTTCATCGTCGACGAGTCGGGGAACACGCGTCTCGCCACCCGGGACGACTGGGTGCAGTCCGGCACCGTCACCGCCACGCTGCCGAACGGCCAGACCGTGACCAAGCCGGTCTACGACCTGCGGGACGGGCTCACCCCCACCGGTGGCACCCTCTACACGAACGGCGACCGGAAGCAGCGGTACGTGGGGGGGACCCTGAGCTTCACCAAGCGGCTCGCCAACCACTGGAGCGCCCGCGGGCACTTCACCTACAACGACTGGAAGTGGCAGATGGGCTCCCAGTACAAGAAGTATGACGATCCCACCGACACCGTCACCGACCTGACGGGGTTCGCGGACGAGAACAGCCCCTACTTCGAGCGGTCGGGAGGCAACAAGGGGGACGTCTTCACCGGTTCCCGCTGGTCGTTCAACCTCAACGGGATCTACCAGGTCGCGCCGGACCGTCCGTGGGGCTTCAACGTCGCCGGCAACGTCACCGGCCGCGAGGGGTACATCACCCCGCCGTTCGTCAAGAAGGGGGGCGCGGTGGGCAGCCGCAACGTCCAATTCGCGGCGATCGACGCCTTCCGCAATCCCGACGTCTACGTGTTCGACGCCCGGATCGACAAGGACTTCCACTTCAACGACTTCAACCTGACCCTGAGCGCCGACGGCTTCAACCTGACCAACGCGAGCTACATCCTCCAGCGGGAGCGCAACGCCAACTCCGGCCGTTTCTTCGAGGCCAACGAGCGGCTGAGCCCGCGGGTGCTCCGCCTCGGCGCCACCCTCCGGTTCCGGTAGACCTCACCCCCGCCCCTCTCCCGGCTCCGGGAGAGGGGCTCCGGCCGGGCCGGAAATTCACCCTTCCCTCAACTTGTTCTCGGCCTTTGACGGGACAGGACGTACAATAGCCACCCATGCGCCCAAGGCGCTGACAAGGAGGTGCGAAAGTGCCCTACAGTGAGCTTCTGGTCCGGCCGATGCGCGAGGAGCTGTCCAGCGCCGGTGTGAAAGAGCTGCGGACGCCCGACGAGGTGGACGCCTTCATGAACGAGAAGTCCGGCACGGCGATGCTGGTGGTCAATTCGGTCTGCGGCTGCGCCGCCGGCATGGCGCGTCCGGGCGTGCGCCTGGCCCTCGACGGAGACCGCCGCCCCGACCGCGTCGCCTCGGTGTTCGCGGGGCAGGACCTGGAGGCCACCGCGCGCGCCCGCTCCTACATCCCCGACATTCCGCCGAGCAGCCCGTCCGTCGCCTTCTTCAAGGACGGCGAGCTGGTCTACTTCCTGCCTCGGCATCGCATCGAGGGGCGGGACGCCCATTCGGTGGCGCGCGACCTGACGCAGGTCTTCGCCGAGCATTGCGCGGTGCCGGCCGCCTGATGGGTACCTTCCATCAGAACAAGGGCGAGCTGCACGGCATCACCGTGATCGTCGACACCACCGGCCCCGAGATCGTCGTGGGCCGGTGCGACGACATGGACGAGCGCGGCATCTTCCTCCATGAGGCCGACGTCCACCGCGACGGCGAGGGCGGGCGCTCCAAGGAGGAGTACGTCCGCCGCGTCGCCCAGCTCGGCTTCTGGAAGAAGCACGACCACCTGATGATCCCGCGCGAGAAGATCGCCTCGGTCCGGCGGCTCGGCGAGATCTGATCCCCAGGGGGGACCCCATGAACTGGCTCTTCCTCGGCGCCCTGGGCGGCGCTCTCGCGGTGATCGCCGGCGCGTTCGGGGCGCACGCCCTCGCGGCGCGCCTGGAGCCGCGGGAGCTGCAGCTCTGGGAGACGGCGGCCCGTTATCTCATGTACGGCAGCCTCGCCCTGGTGGCGGTGGGCCTCGCGCGGCTGCACGGCCTCCTGCGGGGGACCGACGCCGCGGGGTGGTGCCTGCTGCTGGGGAGCGCGGTCTTCAGCGGCACCGTCTTCGGGCTCGCCCTGGGCGGGCCGCGCCTGCTGGGGGCCGTCACCCCCATCGGCGGCACGCTGATGGTCGTGGGCTTCCTGCTCTTCGCCTGGGCCGCCCTCAAGCCCTGATATACGATTCCGTCCTCTGAAGGAGATAAGCGCGCAATGTCCAACGCGATCCTGCCCCTCGCCGTGCCGACCAACGAGCCGGTGCGGTCGTATGCTCCGGGCTCGCCGGAGAAGAAGTCCCTCAAGAAGCGACTGCAGGAGATGTCGTCCGAGCAGATCGAGATCCCGCTCATCATCGGCGGCAAGGAGGTGCGCACGGGCGACGTCGGCCAGGCCGTCTGTCCGCACGACCACCAGCACGTGCTCGCCACCTTCCACCAGGCCGGCGCGCCGGAGGTCGAGGCGGCGGCGAAGGCCGCCCGGGAGGCCTGGCACGAGTGGAGCGCGACGAGTTGGGAGGAGCGGGCCTCGGTGCTGCTGCGGGCCGCCGACCTGCTCGCCGGACCCTGGCGCGACACCGTCAACGGGGCCACCATGCTCAACCAGAGCAAGACGGTC
>DASRTX010000592.1:0-14925 GCA_035655715.1 Myxococcales bacterium
GTCGCGGTCGAAGGTGCCGCGGTGGCCGCCCGCCTCGGCGCCCTGGGCACAGATGAAATCGACGCCCGATTGTTGAAGTTCCACCGCCTCGGCGACGCAGGTGGCGGTGCCGATGGTGGCGATGCCGCGCTCGCGGCAGGCCTGCAGCATGGACGTCGGCGGAATGCCGAACGTGAAGCTGAAGGCCGCCACGCGCTCCTCGAGCAGGACGGCGAACGATTCGGCCAGCTGAATGGCGCGAGGGACGCCCTCCGGCGCTTTCAACCCGAGCTCGTCCCAGTAGCGCTGCAGCGACCGGGACGCCGCGGCGACCAGCTGCGGGCCGGTCTCCACGCCGTCGTCGGCGAAGAGGTTGACCGCAAAGGGCCGCGAGGTGCCGGCGCGCACCTCGCGGATCTGTGCCCGGAGCTTGTCGGGCGGCAGGTACTGGCCGCCCAGCGATCCCAAGCCGCCCGCCTCGCAGACCGCGACCGCCAGGGCCGGCGTCGACGGCCCTCCGGCCATCGGCGCCAGCATGAGCGGAAGCTCGACGCCCATCCGCGTGCTGAAAGCAGTGGGCTTCATGGCGAGCCTAGAACGTCTCGTCGCGGATCTTCACGTGCTGCGGCTCGCGGATGAAGAGCACTCCGATGATCACCGTCATGATGGACACGGCGATGGGGTACCAGAGGCCGGCGTAGATGTTGCCGCTGGTGGCGACGATGGCGGTGGCGAGCAGCGGGAGCATGCCGCCGAACCAGCCGTTGCCGATATGGTAGGGCAGCGACATGGAGGTGTAGCGGATGCGCGTGGGGAAGAGCTCCACCAGGAAGGCGGCGATGGGGCCGTACACCATGGTCACGTAGATGAGCATGATGACCAGCAGGAGCTCGGTCATGAACCAGTTGACCTTGGTCAGATCGGCCTTCGGTCCCGGATAGCCGGTTGCCGTGAGCGCCGCGGCGTACTTGGCCTGGTCCCAGCCGCGGATCTCGGTGCCGCCGATGGTGGTGACGACGTCGCTGCCGGACTGCGCCGGGATCGACTTGAACGACAGGCCCGCCTTGCCGAGGAAGTCCTTGGCCCTGTCGCAGGAGGTCTGCTTGGACCAGGGGCCGAGGAAGATGTGGAAGTTGCAGTCGCTCGCAGCCACCGTGATGGCGGTCTTGTCCTGGTAGGCCTCGAGCGCCGGGTTCACGTAGTGGGTCAGGCCCTTGAAGATGGGGACGTAGGTGACCGCGGCGATCAGGCAGCCGGCGAGGATGATCTTGAGCCGGCCGATCCGGTCGGAAAGGGCGCCGAAGACCAGGAAGAAGGGCGTGCCGATGAGCAGCGACAGGCCGACGAGGAGATAGACCTGCTCGTAGGGGAGCTTGAGGTACAGGCCGAGGAAGAAGAGAGCGTAGAACTGGCCAGTGTACCAGACCACCCCCTGGCCGGCGGTGGCGCCGAGCAGCGCCAGGGCGACGAGCTTGTTGTTGGGGTATTGCAGGAAGCTGTCGCGCAGCGGCGACTTGGAGCGCTTGCCCGACGTCTTCATGCGCTGGAAGACGGGCGACTCCTGCAGCTTGAGCCGGATGTAAATGGAGATGGCGAGCAGCGGGATGGAGAGCCAGAAGGAGATGCGCCAACCCCATTTCGAGAAGGTCGCCGGGTCCTGGTAGACGCGCGTCAGGCCGATGACGACGAGCGAAAGGAGCATGCCCACCGTGGCCGTCGTCTGGATCCACGCGGTGGTGTACCCGCGCTTGTGGTCGGCGGCGTGCTCGGCCACGTAGGTGGCCGCGCCGCCGTACTCGCCGCCCAGCGCCAGCCCCTGCGCCAGGCGCAGGAGGACCAGGATCAGCGGCGCGGCGAACCCGATGGTCGCGTACGTCGGCAAGAAGCCTACCAGCACCGTCGAGAGGCCCATGGTCACGATGGTGACCAGGAAGGTGTACTTGCGGCCGACCAGATCGCCGACGCGGCCGAAGATGAGCGCCCCGAAAGGCCGCACGAGGAAGCCTGCCGCGTATGCGCCGAAAGCGCCGAGCAGGGCGGCGGTCTGGTTTCCGGGCGGGAAGAACAGGCTGGCGAAGAACGGCGCCAGGATGGCGTACAGGTAGAAGTCGTACCATTCGAAGATGGTACCGACGGAAGAGGCGATGATGACGCGGCGCTCCGATGCCGCGTCTATGGTGGCGGGTACTGCGACCGGCATTGATTCGATGGCCGAGCTCATGCGTCTCCTCCTCAGGATTCAGCGCCGCAAACAAGGTCCGCAGACCGGAAGGGTTTGCCACTGCTGCAACGGGGAAGATGAGAGCCTGCGAAGACTGCGTTTTTCTAGCACGAGGTCACAAAAATTTTCAAATGCAGCGGTTGGCGATCCTCCGGTACCCGCCTGCCGCAGCCCTCCGGAATCGATGCCGTGCGTCAACCAGCTTGGCTTGAACATTCCACAGAGAAGTGGTTTTGGTAACGCGCCATGCCCAACTACCGACCCGTCCTTTTTCTCTGCGCGCTGGCCGTCGCCGCGTGCAAGCAGCAGTCCTCCCCCAACGGCGCCGGCGCTCCGCAGGCTGGCGGAGCTTCCACGCAGGCGGCAGCACCCTCGGGCAACGAGATCCTGATCGGCGCCACCTTGCCGCTGACGGGCTCCGAGTCGCGGACCGGCGGCTTCTACAAGGAGGGATACGAGCTGGCTTTCGAGGAGGCCAACAAGAACGGCGGCATCGACGTCGGCGGGAAGAAGATGCAGGTCCGGCTGACGCTGCTGGACGACACCAGCGCCCAGGCCACCGCCGCTTCCCTGGCCGATCGCCTGATCAACAGCGACAAGGTGCAGTTCCTGCTCGGCACCTATGCCACCAATCTGGTGGAGGCGCAGAGCGTGGTGGCGGAGCAGAACGCCATCCCCTACGTGAACGGCGGCGGCGCCGCCACCGCCATCTACAAGCGCGGCTACAAGTGGGTGTTCGGGCTGCTGGCGCCGGTGGAGCTGCTGGCGGAGTCGATCATGAAGTGGGTCGACACGGAGCAGCAGGCCGGCAAGCTGCCCAAGCCCGCCACCATCGCGCTGCTCTGGGAGAACACCTCGCACGGGAAGGACTTCCGCAAGGGCGTCACCGAGTGGGCCGACAAGACCAAGAACTACAAGGTGGTGGTGGACGAGTCGTTCGAGCTCGCCGGCAAGGACTTCTCCGCGCTGCTCGGCCAGGTGAAGGCCGCCAAGGCCGACCTCTTCCTCGCGGACGCGCACCTGCCCGACTACATCACCATGCAGCGGCAGTACGTGACCGCCGGCCTTTGCAACAAGGTGCAGAGCTATGGCGCGCGCGGCGCCGAGAAGCAGGCGGCGGAGTCGCTGGGCAAGAAGAACGTCGAGTACATCTTGAGCGCGGTGTGGTGGAGCGCGCTGCTCGCGGAGAAGAACCCGGAGGCGAAGAAGTTCGTCGACCTCTTCAAGGCCAAGTACGGCGGCCGCTCGCCGGAGTGGTACCAGGCGCTGGGCTACGAGACGGCGCGCGCCCTCTTCACCGCCATCACGCAGGCGGGCGCAACCGACCGCGAGCAGGTGAAGCAGAAGCTGGCCGCGCTGAAGATCCCCTCACTCTTGCCGGGGGGCGAGCTGACCTTCCCGGCGGAGTTCGGGCAGCAGACGCACGCGCCCTTCGTGGTGCAGCAGAACCTCCCCGACGGCACCGCGCCCATCGTGGCGCCGCCGGATTCCGCCACCGGCAAGGGGACGGCCCCGAACCCGAACTGCGCCAAGTAAGTGGAACGCTTCGTCGAGCTGCTCATCGCCGCGATCCTGCTCGCGGGCCTCTACGCCACCATGGCGTACGGCCTGGGCCTGATCTACGGCGTGCTGCGCATCGTCAACCTGAACCACGGCGGCATCATCATGGCCGGGGCCTATGCGGGCTGGTGGATGCACTCGCAGCTCGGCATCGACCCCTACCTCTCGCTGGTACCCGTGGCCGCCGCCGGCTTCGTCCTTGGCATGGTCATCTACCTCCTCCTGGTGAAGCGCCTGCCGCGCGGCGCGGCCGGAGGCGTGCAGTCCCTGCTCCTGCTCTTCGGCGTCTGGCTCGTGCTGCGCAACGTGGCGTATCTGATGTTCAGCGGAAACGACCAGACCCTGCGGACCTCCTACGCCACGCGGGCGCTGGACGTGCACGGCGTGCTCATCTCGGTGAACCGGCTGGCGGTGTTCGGCGTGGCGCTCTTGATCCTCGCCTTCCTCCACCTGCTCCTCACCCGCACCTATCTCGGAAAGGCCATCCGCGCGGTGGCGCAGAATCCCGATTCGTGCACGCTGGTCGGCATTCCCGTGGAGCGGATCTATGCGCTCACCTTTGGCCTGGGGACGGCGCTCGCGGCCGCCGCCGGGCTCTTGGGAGCGGCGCTGGTCCCGTTCAGCCCCAGCTTCGGCGCCTCCGAGCTGCTCAAGTCCTTCGTGGTGGTGGTCCTCGGCGGCCTGGGCAGCGTCGCGGGCACCGCCCTCGCGGCCTTGATCCTCGCCCTGGTCGAGGTTTTCGCCATCCTGGTGCTCCCGGCCTACCTCACCGCCGCAGTGGGGTTCGTGCTGCTGGTCCTGGTGCTGGTCTTGCGACCCGGCGGGCTCTTCGGCCAGCGCGTGCTCGGATGAAGCTGCGCTGGCCCACCTGGGTGAGGCCGCGCGCCGCCATCGGCCTCCTCGTCGTCTGCGCCGCGCTGGCCATGGGCCCGCTCCTGCACGACAACATCTACTGGCACAACCAGCTCACCCTCACCTTCCTGGGCATCGCCGCCGCGCTGGCGTGGAACTGGCTGGGGGGGTACCTGGGCCAGGTGAGCTTCGGCCACGCCGCCATGTTCGGCGTGGGCGGCTTCGCCGCCGCGCAGGCGCAGATCCACCTGCACGTCCCCATGGTGCCGGCCTGGATCGCGGGCGGCGTCCTGGCGGGCCTGTTCGCGCTGATCTGGGGCCATCCCACGCTGCGGCTGCGCGGGCCCTACTTTTCCATCGCCACCATCGGCGTGGGCGAGGCCACCCGGCTGGTCTGCACCTACTGGGACGCGTTCACGGGGGGATCCTCGGGCCTCTCGCTGCCCATGCAGCAAAACCTCAAGCACCAGCTCTACTGGTACGGCATCGCGCTCGCAGCGGTGGCCTTGGCCGGATCGTACGCGCTGCGGCGATCGCCGCTGGGGCTGTCGCTGCTGGCGATCAAGAGCGACGTGGACGCCGCCGGCGACGTGGGCGTCTCCTCCACGCGCCTTCAAGACCTGGTCCTCTTCCTCTCCGGCGGGATGATCGGGATCTGCGGCGGGTTCTATGCCTCGTACTTCAGCTACATCGAGCCGGGGAACATGTTCGGCTTCGACCGGTCGATCTCCTGGGTGCTCACCGGCGTCATCGGCGGCATCGGCACCATCGCCGGCCCGGCCTTCGGCGCGGTGGTCTTCGTGCTGCTGCAGCAGTCGCTGATCGCCAGCTATCCCCAGCTCTACCTGGGCCTCTACGGCATGCTGCTGGTGCTGGTCATCCTCTTCGAGCCGCTGGGCCTCACCGGCCTGGCGCTGCGCGTGCTGCATCGCGCCCGTCCCGACCTCTCCGTGACCGGCGTGGCGGGGGAGGACTGATGCCCGCCATCCTCCGCGCCGAAGGGCTCTCCAAGCGCTTCGGCGGTCTCAAGGCCAACGACAACGTCTCGATTGCGCTGGAGCAGGGCAGCATTCTCGGCCTGATCGGACCCAACGGCGCCGGCAAGAGCACCTGCTTCGCCATGCTGGCAGGCTCCTTGCCGCCCACCTCGGGGCGCATCTTCATCGGCGAGCGCGAGATCACCGGGCTGCCCGCCTTCCAGATCGCCCGCGCGGGGGTGGTGCGCACGCACCAGATCGTCCGGCCCTTCGCCAACCTCACGCTCTTCGAGAACTGCGCGGTGGCGGCGGTGCAGTCGTCCGGGCTGGCCCACGAGGAAGCGCGCGCGCTGGCGCGGGAGACGCTCGAGTTCGTGGGGCTTGCGAATCGCCGCCGCGAATATCCGGCGGGGCTCACCTTGGCCAGCCGCAAGCGCCTGGAGATGGCGCGCGGCCTCTCCTGCAAACCAAAAGTGTTGTTGTTGGACGAGGTGATCGCGGGGGTCAACCCTGCGGAGGCGCGCGAGATGGTGGCCCTGATCCGTCGCATCCGCGACGAGCGGGGCGTCTCCATCCTCATGACCGAGCACGTGATGGCCGCGGTGATGAGCCTGTGCGAGCACGTGACGGTGCTCGACGCCGGCAAGCTGATCGCCTCGGGGACGCCGCAGGAGGTGGTGGCGAACCCCGAGGTGATCGCCGCCTACCTGGGGAAGAAGCATGCTTGAGGTGCGCGGCATCGACGCCGGTTATGGCGACGTCCAGGTGCTCTTCGGGCTTTCGCTCGACGTGGGCGACAAGGAGATCGTCACGCTCCTCGGCAGCAATGGCGCGGGGAAGACCACCACGCTGCGCTGCATCTGCGGCGTGCTTTCGCCCCGCAGCGGGGAAGTGTTGTTCCGCGGCAAGCCGCTCTCGCGCGTCCCGGCGGCGGACCGCGCCGGCCTGGGCATCGCGCTGGTGCCGGAAGGCCGCGAGCTGTGGCCCCAGCTCACGGTGCGCGAGAATCTGGAACTGGGCGCATACCACGCGCGGGCGCGCGCCCGAGTGCGCCAGAACCTGGACCGCGTGCACGCGCTCTTCCCCCGCCTGCTCGAGCGCAGGTCGCAGATGGCCGGCAGCCTCTCCGGCGGAGAGCAGCAGATGTGCGCCATCGGCCGCGCGCTCATGTCCGAGCCTTCGCTGCTGCTGCTCGACGAGCCTTCGCTCGGGCTCGCCCCCATCGTCGTCGATCAGATGTTCGAGGCCATCCGCGCGCTCCACCGGGAGGGGATGACCATCCTGCTCGTGGAGCAGAACCTGGCCGCGGCGCTGGAGATCGCCACCCGCGGCTATGTGATCGAGACGGGCGAGATGAAGATGGAGGGCAGCGCGCAGGATCTGCGCAACGACCCGAAGATTCGCACCGCGTACCTGGGGCTGTGAGCGGTCCGCTCCTTCGCGCGTCCATGTCTGAGCTCTAGCGTTTGGCCGTAGGAGAGGAGCGGGCAGGATGGGGTTCGAGTACGGCAAGGCCGCCAAATGGTTGAAGAAGGAGATGGCGGCGTTGCGCGAACCGTACGGGAGTGAGGCGCGCCTGGACAAGGCTCGCGTCAAGATCGAAGCCTACGCGTCAGGTCAGGGCACGCTCGGCGCCGCAACGGTAAGTCTTTCGACGTTGGGGTTATCCGAAGGCCGGAAAGGATGCGTGCGCGTCCTGGACGGCGATGCAAGGGGTTGGCAGCAGCTCGATCGGAGCTTTCTCTATCGGACCTGGGCCATTCGCCTTCTCGCCTGTGCCTATGACGCCGATGTTCGGCCGGACAAGAACGCGCGCATGACGCTCGATGCTGCAGCCAATGCATGGTCGGAAGCCACCGCGCTCGGCAACGTCGAGCTCGCCGATTGGCTGGAGGCTCGCTTGCGCAGGATCGACGCCGGCGACGGCAGCCTGAGCGGTAAGGACATGAACGCGCTGGTCGCGCTCGCCGCTCACGTTGCGACGGGAAAGCCGGCGGCAGCGCTGAAACAGTCTGGATGGGCTGATCTCGGGCCGTACGCGCGGGCGATCGACGGCGGCCTGCGGCCCGCGGATTACGACGAGCTGGCGGAATACCACGTGCAACAGACAGGCGAATCGGGCTTCCAGCCCTTCGTCAATCCGCCTTTCCGCCTGCTTCCTTTCGAGCTCTTCGCCTTGGAGAAGCGCACCGGAGTGCGGATCGAGTCCCCGCAGCACCCGCTCTTGACCTCGCCGCTGGCCGTCCGGCGCGAGGCGGGCGAGATCCCGATGCCCGACGACCTGCGTGGTGTGATCGAGCGGGCGCGGATGGAGATGCCGGTCTGAGCGAGGCGTCCGCCCAGCGTGGCAGACAGGTTCAAGGTGACCGGCGATAGCGATGGGTGGGCGCAAGCAAGAAGGGCCGCGACGATCGGGTCGCGGCCCCTCGAATGTTGCCGCTCAGCCGCAGGCTAGAACAGCACGTTCCAGTGGGCCAGGAACGACTTCTGCGCAGGCGTGCGCAGCGAGGTAGTGATTCCCGCTGGCGCGTAGCCGGCGTTCCCGGCGTTGATGGCCTGCGGTCCGTAGGCCGACAAGCCATGGTTCGACTGGAACTCCAGGTTCAGGTGGTTGAGGTTCTTGTTGAAGAAGAAGTTCAAGCCCGCCTTGAAGTTGCGGCTGTTGACGCTGCCGTTCCCGGTGATGCCGGCGTTGCAGGTGTTGAGCTGTGCCGTGGTCAAGCTGCCGTCGGTGGGGCAGTCGTCCGCCTGGAAGTAGCTGTACGAGGCGTAGGGCGCCACGAACCCGAAGCGGTAGGCGATGTCGGCGAAGAAGCCCTTGCCGGTGTTCGGGTTGCCGGTGCCGTTTCCGCTCAGGTACCCCGTGGCCTCGACCACCAGCTCAGCCGCCTCACCCTGGGGAAGGTTCAGGTAGATGTCCGCCGAGGCGAGCTTCTGGTCGGTGATGTTGCCCCCGGCGTTGATGGCGGTATTGCGGATGGCCTGCGACTGGTACACGCCGGACACGCCGATGCTGAACACCGGATCCTTGGCCCACTTGTAGGCGCCGTACAGCCAGCCGCCTTCCTCGGAGCCGATGACGTCGAAGTTGACGAATCCGGCGAATTGGGGATAGCGCTTCGGCGTGATGCAGCCCGTGCCCGCGGGCGTGCAGGTGGACGCGGCGGTCTGCGCCGTGCCGTTCTGGTCCACTGGCGCATACCCTTCGTACACGCCGCCGCGGAAGCCGATCTTCTTGTCCAGCCACCAGCCGCGCAGCTGGATGCCCGTGTCGCGGTTGGCCGGGAAGGGGTTGGCCGGGAAGCGGAACTCGTCGACGTGCGCGTCGGCGGTGATGAAGTTGGTGGTGCTCACCAGGAAGTGGCGCGAGATGGGGATGAGCAGGATACCCGCGTCGATGTAGAGCACGTTGCCGCCGGTGATGCCGGTCGGCGCCCAGCCGACCCACGCGTCCTGGACGATGGCGCGGCCGGTGAAGTTGCCGAACTTGCCGAAGTTGGCGTTGTCGATCTGGAGCAGGTAGGTGAAGTTCTGGCTGATGTCGCCGTTCACCAACAGGCGAGTGCGGCGCACGAAGACGTCGTAGGCCGTATCCGTGCCGTTGGGCGCGCCGTTCTCGGTGATCATCGCCTGGGTCTGGACCTGCACGCTGACGTTCAGCGACGCTCCTTCGACGGGGATGGGAACCTTGGTGGCGAACGCGGCGGGCGCGATCATCAGGGAGGTGGCAAGAAGGGCTTTCCAAGTAGCCTTCATCGGCGATCCTTTCCGTCGGGTTCTCTGTGAAACGAGAAGCGGGGGCACGGATTGACAGCGTCGCTGCTAGGCTGCGCGCACTCTACGAAACCTTGATGCATTTTTGCAAATGAAGTTCCTGCGACGGATCTGTGACGCGCCCCGTTACTCCATGTGCCAGCCGTGGCTGACGATCACGGACTGGCCTGTGAGCGCGTTCGACGGGAAGGCGGCGAAGAAGAGCGCCACCTCGGCCACGTCATCCAGCGTGGTGAACTCTCCGTCGACGGTGTTCTTCAGCATCACGTTCTTGATCACTTCGGCTTCGGTAATTCCCAAATCTCGTGCTTGTTCAGGGATTTGCTTCTCCACCAGGGGAGTGCGCACGAAGCCTGGACAGATGACGTTGGAGCGCACGCCGATCGGCGCGCCCTCCTTGGCCACCGACTTGCAAAGGCCGACCAGCCCGTGCTTGGCGGCGACGTAGGGCGCCTTGAGGGGAGAGGCCTCCTTCGAGTGCACCGAACCCATGTAGATGATGGCGCCGCCGCGCTTCTGGCTGGCCATCTGCCTCAGGCACGCCCGGGTGGTGAGGAAGGCGCCGTCGAGATGGATCGCCAGCATCCGACGCCAGTCGCGCAGCTCGAGATCGACCAGCGCGGAGATGTGCTGCACGCCCGCGTTCGAGACCAGCACGTCCACGCCGCCCAGCCGCTTCGCCACCTGGGCGACGCCGTCGTCCACCTGCTTCTCGTCGGTGACGTCCATCGCGACGCCCAGCGCGTTGGGGCCCAGCGCCTTCGCCGCCTCCTCCGCGCCGCGGACGTCCGCCACCGCCACCCTGGCACCGTTGGCCAGGTACTTCTCCGCGATGGCCCGGCCGATTCCGCTGGCCGCGCCGGTGACGATGGCCACCTTGCCCTGCAGCTTCATAGAGGCCTCTTGAGCAGCCGCGACAGCTCGCCGAAGATGCCGCGGCGGAAGGCGAGCACGCAGATCACGAAGATGGCGCCCTCGGTCACCTGCACCCACGACCCGAGCTGCGCCAGGTAGTTCTCCAGCGTGGTGAAGAAGACCGCGCCGGCGATGGGGCCGAAGATGGTGCCCATGCCGCCGATCAGCGTCATGAGGATCACCTCGCCGCTGGTGCCCCAGTGCACGTCGGTGAGCGAGGCGAGCTGGAAGACGATGGCCTTGGTCCCGCCGGCCAGCGCGGCGAGCGCGGCGGAGAGCACGAAGGCGATCAGCTTGTATTGATCGGTCTTGTAACCCAGCGAGATGGCGCGCGGCTCGTTCTCGCGGATGGCCTTGAGCACCTGCCCGAAGGGGGAGTGGACGGTGCGGTGGACGACGGCGAAGCCGACCAGGAAGACGGCGGCCACGAAGTAGTACATCACGTACATCTGCGAGAGGTGGCCCCGCGGCACGCCCTGGATGCCGTTCTCGCCGCCGGTGAAATCGGCGCGCAGGCAGTAGAAGTAGAACATCTGCGCCAGGGCGAGCGTGATCATGGCAAAGTAGATGCCCTGCCGCCGGATGGCGATGGCCCCGACGATCAGGCCGAGCAGCGCGCCCACCAGCGCCGAGAAGAGGATGGCGAGGATGGGGGGAAAGCCCCACTCCAGCGCCGCGTGCGCGGCCACGTAGCTGGCGCCGCCGAAGAAGAGCGCGTGGCCAAAGGAGAGCAGGCCCACGTAGCCCAACAATAGATTGAAGGCGCAGGCGAAGAGCGCGAAGCAGAGCGCCTTCATGAGGAAGACGGGGTAGATGACCCAGGGCGCCGCGATCACCAGCGCGATCAGGATCGCGATGGGCACCCGCTGCGAGCTCGGGCGGGTCTCGATTCGCTCGACGGCGGCCTCGGTCATGCCTGCTTCCCGAAGAGACCGGCGGGGCGCACCAGGAGGACGACGGCCATGACGACGAAGATCACGGTGTTGGAGGCCTCGGGATAGAAGACCTTGGTCAGCCCCTCGAGCACGCCGAGGCCGAAGCCGGTGACGATGGAGCCGAGGATGGAGCCCATCCCGCCGATGACCACCACCGCGAAGACCACGATGATGAGGTCCGCGCCCATCAGCGGGCTGACCCGGTAGATGGGCGCGGCGAGCACGCCGGCCAGCGCGGCCAGCCCCACGCCCAGCCCGTAGGTGATGGTGATCATCCGCGGCACGTTGATGCCGAAGGCCGAGACCAGCGGCGCGTTCTCGGTGGCGGCGCGCAGCCAGGACCCGAGCCGCGTCCCCTCGGTGACGGCCCAGGTTCCCAGGCAGAGGATCAGCGACACGCCGATCACCCACATGCGGTAGTTGGGCAGGAACATGAAGGGCAGGGCCACGCCCCCCTGCAGCTGCGAGGGCATCTCGTAGGGCATGCCGCTGGAGCCGAACCAGTTGCTGAACAGGCCCTGCAGCATGAGGGCGATGCCATAGGTGAGGAGCAGGCCGTAGAGGGGCTCCAGCGATGAGATGCGCCTGATCAAGGTGCGCTCGATCAGAGCGCCGAAGAGCCCGACCGCGAGAGGCGCGAGGATCAGCGCCGGCCAGTAGCCGATGCCCGCCTTCTCGAGCAGGAACCAGGACACGAACGCGCCCAGCATGTAGAGGGCGCCATGGCAGAAATTGATGACGTTGAGCAGCCCGAAGATGATGGCCAGGCCCAGCGAGAGCAGCGCGTAGAACGAGCCGTTGATCAGCCCGATCAGGAGCTGCCCGAACAAGGCCTGGACGGGAACCGCGAGGATCATGGGGACTGAAGCGCAAGAAGTGGGGGGTCCAGGGGGGAGCGAGATCCCCCCTGGTGGAGGCGGCGCAGGCGCCGGATCGAAGAGCGTCCCACTCGAGGCAGAGCCTTCGGCATCTCGACCTCGATGATCACTTCTGTGCCGCAGCCACCAGCGAACACCCGCCCTCGCCGAGAGGCCTGAAGGCCTGGTCGCCGGGGATTTCCTTGATCAGCTTGTAGTAGTCCCAGGGGCCCTTGGACTCGGACGGCTTCTTCACCTCGTAGAGGTACATGGAGTGGATCTTGCGGCCGTCGGCGCGGATTGTGCCCTTGCCGAAGAGGGTATCGTCGGTGTGCAGCTTCTTCATCTCGTCCACCACCGCCTTGCCGTCGCCGTCGCTCTTCAGCGCCTTCACCGCCTTGAGATAGTGCAGCACGCCCGCGTAGACGCCCGCGTGCACCATGGTGGGCATCTTCCCGCCGTTCTGGGCGGCGAACTTCTTCGACCACTCGCGCGTCTTGGCGTCGCGGTCCCAGTAGAAGCTCTCGGAGAGCAGCAGGCCCTGCGCGGTCTGCAGCCCCAGCGCGTGGATGTCGGTGAGGAACACCAACAGGCCTGCCAGCTTCTGCCCGCCCTTGAGCAGGCCGAACTCGGAGGCGGCCTTGATGGAGTTGATGGTGTCGCCGCCGGCGTTGGCGAGGCCGATCACCTGCGCCTTGGAGGCCTGCGCCTGGAGCAGGAAGCTGGAGAAGTCGGTGGTGTTGAGCGGGTGCTTGACCGAGCCCAGCACCTCGCCGCCGGCCGCCTTCACCACCGCGGTGGTGTCGCGCTCCAGCGCCTGGCCGAAGGCGTAGTCGGCGGTGAGGAAGAACCAGCTCTTGCCGCCGGTCTGCACCTCGGCCTTGCCGGTGGTCTGCGCCAGCGCGTACGTGTCGTAGGTCCAGTGGACGGTGTTGGGCGAGCAGGCCTTGCCGGTCAGGTCGCTGGTGCCGGGCCCCGAGCCGATGAAGACCTTGTTCTTCTCCTTGGTGACGCCGCTGACCGCCAGCGCCACAGAGGAGGTGGGCACGTCGACGATCACGTCGACGCCGTCGGCGTCGTACCACTGCCGCGCGATGCTCGAGCCCACGTCCGGCTTGTTCTGGTGATCGGCGAAGATCACCTCGACGGGGGTGTCGCCGACCTTCCCGCCCATCTCCTGCACCGCCATCTTGGCGGCGATCACCGAGCCTTGGCCGGCAAGGTCGGCATAGAGGCCGGACTGGTCGTTGAGGACGCCGATCTTGATCACCTTGCCGGTGAAATCCGCGCGCGCCGCGAAGGGCAGCGCAAGGGAGAGGAGGAGTGCGATGCGTGCTTTCATGGGTGACGCTCCTTGGGTGTTCAGACTCCGAGATATTGGCGGACCCGTTCCATGCTGCCTTGCAACGCGGCGTTGGGGATCTCGTCGACGATCCTCCCGCGCTCCATCACGTAGTGCCGGTCGGCCACCGCCCCGGCGAACTTGAGATTCTGCTCCACGAGCAGGATGGTGAAGCCGTCGGCCTTCAGCTTCCGGATGACATTGCCGATCTGCTGGACGATCACAGGCGCCAGGCCCTCGGTCGGCTCGTCGAGGAGCAGGAGCCGCGCGCCGGTCCGGAGGATGCGCCCGATGGCCAGCATCTGCTGCTCGCCGCCGGAGAGGCGGGTGCCCTGGCTGCGCAGTCGCTCGCGCAGGTTGGGAAAGAGCTCGAACACCTGCAAGAGCGTGAGGCCGCCTTCGCGCACCTGGGGCGGCAACATCAGATTTTCCGCCACGTCGAGGGTGGCGAAGATGCCGCGCTCCTCCGGGCAGAAGGCGATGCCCAGGCGGGCGATGCGGTGGGGCGGCAGCGCGATCGCTTCCACGCCGTCCACCTGCACCGAGCCCGTGCGGCGCGGCACGAGGCCCATGATCGACTTCATGGTGGTGGTCTTGCCGGCGCCGTTGCGCCCCACCAGCGTCACCAGCTCCCCCTTGCGCACTTCCAGCTTCACGCCGTGGAGCACGTGCGACTCGCCGTACCACGCCTGGAGATCCTGGAGGCGGAGGAACGCCTCAGCCATGATCGCTCCCCAGATACGCCGCCACCACCGCGGGGTCCCTGGAAACGGCCTGGTAATCGCCCTCCGCCAGCACCTCGCCGCGCGCCAGCACGGTGATGCGGTGCGAGAGGCTGGCGACCACGCCGAGGTTGTGCTCGACCATCAGCACGGTGCGGTCCTGCGCCACCCGCCGGATCAACGCGGCGATGCGCTCCACGTCCTCGTGGCCCATGCCGGCGGTGGGCTCGTCCAGGAGCATCAGCTCCGGATCCAGCGCCAGCGTGGTGGCGATCTCCAGCGCGCGCTTGCGGCCGTACGACAGCTCGGCCGCCAGCGACTCGCGAAAATCTGCCAGCCCCACGGCGGCGAGGAGCTCGGCGGCGCGCGCGTCGTAGGCGCGCAGCACCTTCTCGCTGCGCCAGAAGTCGAAGGAGGCGCCGCGCTTGCGCTGCAGCGCGATGCGCACGTTCTCCATCGCGGTGAGCCAGGGGAAGACGGCGCTGATCTGGAACGAGCGCACCAGGCCCATCCGCGCGACGTCGGCGGGAGACTTGCCGGTGATGTCGTGCCCCTTGTAGACGATGCTGCCGGAGGTCGCGGGCAGAAAGCGCGTGAGCAGGTTGAAGCAGGTGGTCTTCCCCGCTCCGTTGGGCCCGATCAGGGCGTGGATGGTGCCACGGCGGACGCGCAAATCCACGCGCTTGACCGCCACGAAGCCGCGGAACTCCTTGGACAGGCCGCGAGTCTCGAGGATCACCTCGGGGTCGGGCACGCGCGCTACTTAGTCGGATCCGGGTGGCGGAGGCAAG
>DASRTX010000593.1:0-3051 GCA_035655715.1 Myxococcales bacterium
TCGCGAAGGCGACCTGCTCGTCCGCGTCCGGGCCGCGGGCGTGAATCGCGCGGACCTCCTCCAGCGGCTCGGACGGTATTCGCCACCGCCGGGAGATCCGGACACCATCGGTCTGGAGATCGCCGGCGAAGTCGAGCATCCCGCGGGCCGGTGGAAGCGCGGCGACCGCGTGATGGCGCTCCTCGGCGGCGGCGGATATGCCGAGAAGGCGCGCGTTCCGGCAACGCAGGCCATGCCCATTCCGGCGCGGCTCTCGTTCGAGGAAGCGGCGGCCGTTCCCGAGGCGTACCTCACCGCCTTCCTCAACCTCTTCACCCTGGGCGCGCTCGCGCCCGGTCACGCGGTGGTGGTGCACGCCGCCGCCAGCGGCGTGGGCACTGCCGCGCTCCAACTCTGCCGCGGCATCGCCCGCGTCATCCTCGCCACCGCCTCTGCGTCCAAGCACGAGGCCTGCCGCGCGCTCGGGGCCACGCACGTGCTCGCGCGCGAGGAAGTGCCCTCGAGGCTTCCGCAGGCCGTGAAGGAGGCCGCTGGTGGACGAGGCGCCGACCTCATCTTCGATCTGGTGGGCGGCGCCTACCTGGAATCGAACCTCGCCGCGCTGGGATTGCACGGCCGCCTCTGCTGTATTTCCACCATGGGCGGCACCAAGGGGACGCTCGACATCAACACCCTGATGCGCCAGCGCCTGACCGTGCTCGGCTCCACCTTGCGGGCCCGGAGCGCAGAACAAAAAGCCAAGCTCGTCGCGGACTTCACTGCAAATGCGCTACCCCGGCTGGAGTCGGGTGAGCTGCGTCCGGTGCTTGCAAAAACCTATCCGCTAACGCAGGCGGGACGCGCACACGAGGACCTCCAGGCAGGCGCGGTTGTAGGTAAAATCGTCCTGATTCCATAGATCTGCGGTAAAAGAGAATGTTTGTGAACTTTAGAATTTCCGGCAGAATGCACCGCGTTCCCCTCTGCCGAGGTTCACTTGCCTTCCGTCCTGATCGTCGATGACAGCCCCACCATCCGTGGGTTCGCAAAGCTCTTTCTCAAGGCGCTGGCGGTGGAAGTGGCCGAGGCCGAGGACGGAGCGAAGGCGCTGGAGATCGTCCGCGCCAACCGGCCCATCGTCGCCATCGTCGACGTGAACATGCCCGGCATGGACGGCCTCGCCTTCACCCGCGAGGTGCGCAAGGACCCGGCCATCGCCCAGCTCCCGGTGGTGCTGCTCACCGGCGACCGCAGCGACGAGCTGCGCCAGCAGGGCAATGACGCCGGCGCCACCGACTTCCTGGGCAAGCCGATCAAGGGGCCCGAGCTCCAGGCGATGGTCAGGAAGTACCTGGGGAGCGCGGGTTGAGCCTCCCTCACCTGCTGCTCGTGGACGACTCCGAAGCGGTGCTCGCCTTCGAGAAAGCGGCGCTCTCCGGCCATTACGCTCTGAGCACCGCCACCACCGGGCGCGAGGCGCTGGCCAAGGTTCCGCAGATCGATCCTGCGGGCATCCTGCTCGACCTCTCCATGCCGGAGATGGACGGTGACGAGGTGCTGGCCCACCTCCAGGACGACCCGGCGATGCGGCGCATCCCGGTCATCATCATCTCCAGCGAGAAGCTTCGCGCCGAGGCTTGCCTGAAGAATGGCGCCAAGGCCTACCTTCCCAAGCCCATCCGCGCCCAGGAGCTGCTGCCCCTGGTGGAGCGGGTGCTGGAGGAGGCGCGCGCCGCGGCCCGCGCCGGCAACGTGGCGGTGCTGTTCGTCTCGGTTGGCAAGCTGGAGCTGGGGCTGCCGCTGGAGTGCGTGCGCACCGTGCTGCACCAGGCCGCCACCCAGCCGCTGCCGCTCGGCCCGTCCTACCTCTCGCAGATGCTCGTGCTCCACGAGGAGCCGGTGGCGGTGCTCGACCTGGCCCGCCGCCTGGGCATCGAGCACGCGCACCCGGCGCTGGAACGCAAGCTGGTGGTGGTGGAGAGCGACGGCGCCAGCCTGGCCATCTGCGTGGACGACGTTCGCGACCCCGAGGAGCTGGCCGAGGGCGACGTCACCCCGCGCGAGAAACTCGGCGGCACCGAGCACGGCGCGCTGCGGGACGCGCTCCTCGGCGTGGCGCGCACCAGTCGCGGCGCGCTGCCGCTGATCGATCCGCGCGCCCTCATCTCCCGGGAAATGTTGCGCACGCTCGCCGCCGGCCTGAGGACGCGGTGAAGCGCTACGACGATGCCGCGATCGATCGGCTGATCGAGTGCGCCTCCGAGTGGACCGGGTTCTCCCGGGACGCCATCCTTCCCGATGCCGTGCGCCGCGCGGCGGCGGAGTTGGGGGCCCCCGAGCAGGTGCTGGTCCGCGCCGCACAGCGCGACCTGGGCGTCATCCACGCGATCTGCCAGGCGGTGTCGGTCGGGGAGACCTACTTCTTCCGCCACCCCGAGCACTTCCGCTGGATCGCAGGGGAGCTCCTGCCAGGCTGGATGGCGGCGGGCCCCCGCAGCTCCATCCGCGCCTGGAGCGCGGGCTGCGCCACCGGCGAGGAGCCGTACTCCATCGCCGCGTGCCTGCTCGATCTGTTGCCCTGGCCGCGCACCGTCAACGTGGACGTGCTGGGCACCGACCTGCTCGAGCGCAACCTGGTCGCCGCGCGCGCCGGCAAGTACGGCATGTGGTCGCGCAGGCCGAGCGGGCCCATGCTCCATCCGGTCTTCAAGGACAGCTCGCGCGAGCGTGTGGAGATCGACGACCGCGTGCGCGAGGTCACCCGCTTCGAAGAGCACAACCTCCTGCAGGATGCGCCCGGCCAGTTCGACCTGATCTTCTGCCGCAACGTGCTGGTCTACTTCTCGCCGGAGGCCGTGCGCGCCGTGGTGCGCCGCCTGGCGCAGGCGTTGGCGCCGGGCGGCGCCCTGCTCTTCGGTTCGATGGACATCCCCGAGCCGCCGCCCGGGCTGGTGCGCGCCGGACCCGCCGAGCTGCAGATCTATCGTCGTCCCGACGGCAGAATCCTGCCCAAGGCGCCACCGCCGGCGCCGGTCTTCAAGGCCGCGGAGCGGCTGCCGCCTCCGCCGGCTC
>DASRTX010000594.1:0-8058 GCA_035655715.1 Myxococcales bacterium
CGCGAAGCTGCGGGAGGCCCTCCTGCACCGCGAGCCTCGAGTACCAGACCTCGAGGTTGCCCATCCCGGCGAACTCCCACATGGCGTTCCGGTATTGGTTCACGCACGCGAGGGCGACGGCGGCGCGGTCTGCATCGGCGAAGCCGTTGTTGCGCCCGGCGATCACGAGGCTCGCCGCGAGGCGCTTCACGTCCCATTCCCACGGGCCGGGCAGCGTCTCGTCGAGATCGTTGATGGAGAAGACCACCCGCCGTTCGGGCGTGGCGAAGCCGCCGAAGTTGCACAGGTGCGCGTCGCCGCAGCACTGCACGCGGAGCCCGGTCGCCGGGGTAGAAGCGAGGTCTGCGGCCATGGTCAGGGCCGATCCCCGGTAGAAGGTGAATGCGGAGCGGACCATGCGCCCGTGCCGGAGCGGGAGCAGGTTGGGCAGGCGCCCTTTCTCCGCTTCGAGGACCATTTCCACCGCGTCCTTCCGGCTGGAAGGAGGTTTCCAGGCAGCGTGAGAGCTGCGCGGGCACTTGTCCCGCAGCGCCTTCCCTGCAGCATAACGGTCCGCCAATGGCGCGTGGCCGATGTCGCGCGCGGCGATCGGCGCCGTCGGGACCTTCGCCGCGGATGCCGGCTGCTCCAGCATTCTTGCTTCGCTCATACGCACCTCTCCAGCGACGTACTGGGGCCCACGACAAGGATGATCGATGCAAACGAGTGGGGCGGTGTCATTGGACCATGGGCCAAGTCCGGATAAGCGCTCGGACTGCGGAAGCTTTTGCCCGGCGTCCCGGCGCTCCTGGAAAGCGGTGAGCGGCTGTTCCAGCCCGTGGGCGACGTTCGCCGTACCGTCGCGTGGTACGAAGAGCAATTCGCTTGTACTCGCGTCGAGATCGTACGGCGCCAAACTTTCCAGTCGTCGGAGCACCTTGCAGCGATTGCCGCGTTGCATCGTCGCCGTGATAGCCGGAGTCCGCATATCCGTTATCTAAAACTCAACGACTTGACTTCCCGTGACCGTTGATATTGAAAGCGGTGCGGCCGGCGTGCTGGAGTCTGCAGCGACTCCTTCTCTGTATCCAGGTGGTGTTCCCGTGACGAGTCACTCGTCGGCAGTCGTGTATCTGCGATCGATGAATTCATTTCTCATTGAAGCCAGGAGGGGCATATGTTCAAACGAGGTGTAGTACTCGCGTTGAGCTGCGGCGCTCTCACAATTGCCTGCGGTACGGAGCGCACAGAGACGCAGGAGATCACGGACAATCTCGTCCAGGTCGGGTTCCCACGCAGCGATATCCAGGTGTTCGACGGCATCGTCTACGTCGGTCTCGACGCGGCCGTCAGCCTCGAAGCGTCGCGCGAGATGCTGGTCAGCGATCAGGACTCCGAAGAGCAGTACCGCACCAGCAATCTGGTGAGCACTGCCGTCACCAACATCTGCGTCAACGGCGCGGCGTTCGTCAGCAACGCGAAGTTCAACACTGCGTTGAACAATGCGATCGCAAACTACAACGCCCAACCCATCCGCTGGCACATGACCCGCACCAGCGGCAGCACGACCGGCTGCAGCGCCACCATCACCGCGCAGTTCGCCCAGGGCGTCACCGGCGGCAGCTCGGGCTTCCCGTCGGGCGGCCGTCCGTTCAACACCATCAACATCGGGACGGGCCTCGAGAGCGCAACCTTCAGCACGGCCACCGTCACCCACGTCATCACCCACGAGCTCGGCCACACGATCGGGTTCCGCCACTCGGACTACTTCAACCGCGCCATCAGCTGCGGAGGCTCTCCGAGCAATGAGGGCCAGGCTGGCGTTGGCGCCATTCTCATTTCGGGAACGCCGAGCGGCGCGACCGTGGGTGGCTCGATCATGAACTCCTGCTTCCGCCAGAGCGAGACGGGCAAGTTCACCAGCACGGACGTCACCGCGCTGAATACGATCTACTAGCCGGATTCATGTCTCGGGGCGTCCGGATCGCCGCAGCCGCGCTGTACCTGGGGCCTCTGGCCATCGGGAGCGTCGCTGCCTGCGGCGATTCGGATCCTCCCCGGAGGTTGGAGATCTGCGCACAGACGCAGGGGTTGACGTCGATCGATCGCTCTCCTCGTTCTCAGTGCGGGTCCTCCGCCGACTTCACGCCGATCAACAACTACGAGGGCCAGATCGCCGAGGTGCAGCTGCGCGAGAACGCGGTCGTCCTGGTCGACGGCGACTGCACCGGCACGCTGATCGCCGCCGCCGCCGGGCCCATCGTCCTGACGGCGGGCCATTGCGTCGGGTTGGGAGACCAGGCTCTGCTGGCGTTCAACTACGAGGAACGGCCCGATGGCGACCCCATGGTGACCGTTGGTACGGTCATCGAGGTTTCCATTGAGCCCGATTACGCGCTCATCCAGCTGGACGAGTTGCCCGCGGTCACGCCCACCCCGCTGACCAGCCGTCCCACCGATCTGCTCGCGATCATCCAGCACCCCCGGGGTCGCCCCAAGGTCATCGCCGAGGGGAACCTGGCCGGCGCTTGCCATGACCAGGTGTACTACTCCGACCTGGACACCTTGGACGGGAGCTCCGGGGCCGGCGTCCTCACTCACCAGGGCTACCTGCTCGCCGTCCACACCGACGGCGATTGCGCGCCGGACGGCAGCGGAACCAACCGGGGTTGGAGCGCGGCGAGCATCGTCGCAGCCTCGGGTTACCTCACAGCCGCTGACATCGCGGATCGATAGAATCGAGCTCAGGGGAGCGTGTAGACCGGTCCGTTCGCCAGCCCGGCTTTCGCAGACATCAACAGGCAGCAGGCGGATCAGGCAAGCTCAATGCGCGGGACCGGGATCGTCGCGCTCGTCGCGGGTGGGCTGGCACTCTTGATCGGAGTGCCGACCTACGCCGCCAACCGGACAGCGGTCAAAGTGGACTGACGAAGCAGGCGGCAAAGGGGCGCATCACCGCGGCCGCACTTCCCAGTCCGACGGCACGATCGGCCGCGCCGTCGCCTCGTGCAGACGCGCGTCATCGATTGCCCCCCGTGCGCGCAGGCTTCCGAGCAGCGCGTCTCGCTCGGCGCGCCAGGTATCGCGGTCCGCGACGAGTCGCGGCGATCGCGCCAGCACCACCAGCGCGGCGATCCGGGCCGCGTCGAGCTGCCGCAAAGGCTGGTGCATGTAGCGCAGGGCCGCGTCCTCGATCCCGATGCAATCCTCGCCGAATGGCATCGCGGCGAGCGCAGATGCGAGTGCCGCTTCCGGCGTCCGGTTGCGCGCAATCCAGACCGCCAGCGCATAGCTCTCGCCCACGAGGCTGACGCCCCGGACCTCGCGTCCCGACGAAGCGAGCAGCACGCGCGCTGCCAACGTGCTCGCCCCGAAGCGCGGAACCGGCCTGGCAGTCCCAAGAAACTGGAGACTTGCCGCGTCGAGCACGAGCGGCGGCAGGTCCGGGAACTCCGACGGCGGCCGCTCCGGGACGCCAGCAAGCTCCGCCCGATACGCGATCTCGACGCTGGCCACGAGGCAGATCACCGCCGCGGCCAGGCCCAGTGCGCGCGCCCGACCGCGTTTCAGGTCGCGCTCCTCGCGAACCGGCTCGAGCGCACCGCTTCGCCGGCTGGTCTGCCGCGCCTCGGTTGTTCCATCTTCGCAAGCGTAGCAGACTCAAGCCCGGTGGGCTGACCAAGACGTGGCAAGGCCCGCGATCGGGGGCGCTGGATGACGGAGGAGAAAGGCTCGTCGGTGCTCGACGCGCTCACGAAGGTCGTCAGCCTGGTCTCGCTGGTGATTGCGCTCCTCGCGTCCTGGAAGGCGCTGCAGCAAGATCCCGAGATCAAGCGGCTACAAACCGAAACCCAGAGGCTCGACAATGCGCTCAAGCAAGCGGACGCGCAGCTGAAGAACCTCGAATCGACACGGAGGGTGACGCTGGAACTCTACCAGGAAGTCAAGAACGTCATCCAGAGAAAGGACAAGGATCAGCGCGAGGAAGAGGCGCTGCTGATCCTCGTGGAGGCGCTCGCAGATGATCCGTTCCGTTCGAAGCTGTTGAAGGTCATGGCGGCGGGCGCGAAGAACGAAGGCGTGAAGACGAGCGCAGCGAAGTCGTCCAGGTTCTACGACGAGGAGTCGGTCGTCCAGACGGGGTTTGCGCCCGCTGCTGCAGCCGGCCGGGCGGCGAATGGCTCCGCGTTCGGCGACTTCAACGTCGACGTCTTCTACTGCGAAGCGAAGCAGGCCAGCTCGAAGACATTGGCCGAGAAGGCGCTCCAGGTCCGGAAGCCCGCAGATACGGGCCGGTGGCGGGTCCGGCTGCTGCCGGAGAGCATCAACCAACAACCTGGCTACGCTGTCACGACCAACGAGATCCGATTCACGCCCCCGGAAGAGCGTCCCGTCGCCGACGCGCTGGCGCAGGCCCTTGCGGGCCAAGGCATCCCTGTGCAGTTGCACGCGACTTCGTATCCCACTCCCGGGTATGTGAGCGTCTTCATCTGCCAATGAACCGCGAGAGCGGCGCGACTCGGCCGGTCCCGACCCTCGCTTTCGCGAGTGTCTCGCGGTGAGACAATCCCGGCGCCTTCCCGTCCTCTGCAGACAGCAGCAAACCCCTGGCACGAAGCATGGACGGGGGCGCTGGCCTGCGGGCCAAGACGGCCCGCCACGAAACGGGGACTCGATGAAACGCATTCTGGCTTTTCTCTATGGCGTGGTCTGTTACACGATCTTCGTCTGCACCTTCGTCTACGCGATGGGGTTCGTCTCCAACCTGTTCGTTCCCAGGTCCATCGACTCCCTTCGCGCCGCTCCCCTGGGCGAGGCGCTGGTGGTCAACGCCCTGCTGCTGGGCCTCTTCGCCGTGCAGCACAGTCTGATGGCGAGGCAGGGATTCAAGCGGCTGTGGACCCGCATCGTCGCACCGCCCGTCGAGCGCAGCACCTACGTGCTCTTCTCCAGCCTGGCGCTCATCCTTCTCTTCTGGAAGTGGGAGCCCATCGGGGGCGTGGTCTGGAACGTCGCCGACCCCGGCGCCCGCTTCGCGCTGCAGGCGCTCTCGGTCGTGGGCTTCGGGATCGCGCTGATGAGCAGCTTCCTCATCAACCACTTCGATCTCTTCGGCCTCCGGCAGGTGTACCTCTACCTGCGGGGGCGGCCGTACACGCCGCTGGGGTTCCGCACGCGGACCGTCTACAAGTACGTCCGCCATCCCCTCTACCTGGGCTTCTTGATCGCCTTCTGGTCGACGCCGACCATGACCATCGCGCACCTGGTCTTCGCGCTGGCGACCGCCGGATACATCCTCGTCGGCATCCAACTCGAGGAGCGCGACATGGTCGAAATGCACGGCGAGAAGTACGAAGCCTACCGGAGCCAGGTATCGATGTTGATCCCGCGGCCTCCGAAGCGGACCGGGTTGCAGCCTGGACGCTCGGCGCAGTAGCGCCCGGCGTCGGGGGTGGAGCACCCTGGGCGGGATTCCCGAGAACCGCCCAGGGCTCCATTTCTCCTGCAGCCGAGATCACTTCATCGCGGTGGTGACGGGAGTGGCGATAGGCTTCCCCTTCTCGACGATATAGGTGACCAGTACCTTGGTGGGTCCCGAGGCGACGTTCTTCGCCCAATGCACCGTGTTCGCCGGGAGTGAGAACGACTCGCCCTTCTTCAGCGTCTTGGGAGGCTTTCCCTCCACCGATAGCTCCAGCGCTCCTTCGAGGATGTAGGCGACCTCGTTGCCTGGATGGGTATGCTTGCCGACCTGCGCCTTGGGATCGAAATCCGCGCGCATCAAGACGGCCTCCCAGCCCGGCGTGGAGGTGTCGATCCGCTGCAGTTCGACGCGCTTGAAGCCGGGTTGCTGAGCGACGAGCGCGCCTACCCAAAAGACGGCGACGGCGATCGCGGCGGCGACAACGTTCCTTCTCGCATTCTTCACCGGTCCTCCTTGGCGACGGCGCAGCGCTTGAGGCGCTGGCGTCTGGCCATCTTATCCTTTCCGGGGACGCCTTTCGACATCCACAAGGCCTCGTGGCTGCTCGCTCAGCTCCTCAGCTTCACCGGTTCCGCCAGCTTCTCGCTCACCAGCTTCCCCAGCTCGGTGAACAGCTCCGCCCCGCTGCGCGTATCCCGCCAGCTCTGCGTGCTCTCGTGCCACCCGAAATGCCACGCCTGCATGTTCGCCGACATCCAGATCTGCTGCGCCGCTGAGTGGCTGTTGATCACGTACTTCGCGCCGTCCTCGAACTCCAGCGTGAGGATGTCCCCCGCCAGATCCGCCTCCAGCCCATCCACGTCCCGAAGCGCGTCGTCCAACTTGTGCAGCGCCTCACCGGCGCGGCGGCCGAACTCCTTCTCATCCATCGCGGGCCATCCTTTCCAGCGCCTCACCCTCCACGCGCATGGTCACCCATTCTTTCAGCGCCTTCGCGCCCAGCTTCTCGTAGAAGCGGATCGAGGGCGTGTTCCAGTCCAGCACCTGCCAGACGAAGCGCCCGCAGCCCTCGCGCACCGCCGTGCGCGCCAGCTCCACCAAGAGCGCCTTGCCGATGCCCTTGCCGCGCAGCTGCGGCCGCACGAAGAGGTCCTCCAGGTACAGGCCCCAGCGCCCTTGCCACGTCGAGTAGTTGTGGAAGTAGAGCGCGAAGCCGGCGGCGGCGCCCTCCCACTCCGCCATCAGGCACGAGTATCGCCGCTGCGGCCCGAAGCCGTCGCGGAGCAAATCCTCTTCGGTAGCGACCGCTTGTCCGGGCGCCTTCTCGTACTCGGCCAGCTCCTGGATCAGCTTGCGGATTTGCGGCACGTCGGTCGGGTGCGCGAGGCGGATGACGAGCATGGCGCTCCGACATATACACTCGCGGCCGTGCCCCTGCGCATCGTGAGCTACAACGTCCGTTACTTCGGCCACGCCCTGCGGGGCCTCGCCAGCACCAGGGGCGGGAAGCGGGGGATCGCCGAGGCGCTCGCCTCGCTGGACCCCGTCGCCGACATCATCTGTCTCCAGGAAGTGGAGACCATCTCGCTGCGCTCGAGCCTCATGTTCCGGCGCTCGCACCGCGAGGAGACGCAGCTCGAGGCCTTCATGGGCGAGCTCGAGATGGCCTTCGAGAAACGCCCCCCGCCCTTCCCCTACGACGCCTTCTACTTCCGCGCCCACGTCAACCGCATCGGCAACACGCCGCTGCAGAGCATGGGCCTCGCCATCCTGGTGCACCGCTACCGCATCAAGATCGACGCGCACAACTGCGAGAGCCCGGCCAACATCACCTACCACCACGTGCTGCGCTGGAAGGATCGCAAGCAGACCCGCATCTGCGGGCACATGCGCCTGATCGGGCCGGGCGGCAAGCCCTTCCACGTCTTCAATACCCATCTGTCCCTGCCCACGCCGTTCGCCCGCGAGTTCTGGACCAACTCGCGGCGAATGGGCTTCGGCATCAACCAACTGCACGAGGCCAGGACGCTGACGGCCTTCATCTCCCGCCACGCCGGCGACGAGCCCTTCATCGTCTGCGGCGACTTCAACTCGCCGCCCAGCTCGCCGGTGTACCGCTATCTCACCGAGGACGTGGGCCTGGTCGGCGTGGAGAAGCGGTTCGGCCTCACCAACGGCGAGCCGCGCGCCTTCCCCACCGCGGGCTTCATGAACCTGCGCATGCACCTGGACCACGTCTTCTCCAACGGCGCCGTGCGCTGGCTGGACTGCGACGGCACCTGCCGCTTCGGCGACCGCGCCAGTCCCTTCTGGGGCAAGAGCGACCACGTGCCCTTGATCGCTCGCTTCGATCTATGACGCTCGCTTTGAAGCTCGACCTATGACGCTCGACGCGGTGTGCTTCGGCGAGGCGCTGGTGGATCTGCTGCCCGACCGGCGCGGGAGGCTGCGCGACTGCGCGCGCTTCGAGGCCCACTCCGGCGGCGCGCCCGCCAACGTGGCGGTGGGCCTTTCGCGGCTGGGCTTGCGCGCGGCGTTCGTGGGCGTCGTGGGTGAGGACGAGTTCGGCCACTTGCTCGCGGGCAGGCTGGCCGGCGAGGGCATCGAGGTGGATCTGCGCTACAGCCCCAACGCGAAGACCGGGGTCTGGTTCG
>DASRTX010000595.1:0-10558 GCA_035655715.1 Myxococcales bacterium
ATCATCAAGCGGCGCGACAAGGGAGTTCGCTGATGGCACGTTCAGTCAAGAAGGGCCCGTTCATCGATCGCCACCTGATCAAGAAGGTGGAGGACATGAACAAGGGCAATCAGAAGAAGGTCGTGAAGACCTGGTCGCGCCGTTCGACCATCCTTCCCGACCTCGTCGGACACACGTTCGCGGTGCACAACGGGCGCAAGTTCATCCCCGTCTTCGTCACCGAGAACATGGTGGGCCACAAGCTGGGCGAGTTCTCGCCCACCCGCACCTTCCACGGCCACACCGGCGACAAGAAGGCCGTCAAACCCGGCGCCGGCGGCGCTCCGGGCGCTGGCGCCCCCGCGCCTGCCGCTCCGGCGGCGAAGTAACGGAGAGGACGACATGGAATCGACTGCGAAACTTCGTTATCTCCGCATCACGCCGCGCAAGGTGCGCGTCGTGGCCGACTTGATCCGCGGCAAGAACGTCAACCAGGCGCTGGCCCAGCTCGCCTTCGTGGAGAAGCGCGCGGCCGAGCCGGTGGCCAAGCTCTTGCGCAGCGCCGTGGCCAACGCCGACCAGGCCGCCAAGGGCAACCTGGACGTGGACAGCCTCCGGGTCACGTCGCTGATGGTCGACCAGGGCCCCTCGCTGCGGCGCTACATGCCGCGCGCGATGGGCCGCGCATTCAAGATCTTGAAGAAGACGAGCCACATCTCGCTGACGATCTCGGACGCAAAGCCAGCACGGAAGAAGCGCGCTTCGCGCGCTTCGGGCGGAGCCCGCAGGGCGCAGCACACAACGCAGAGGCGGAGCTAGCATGGGCCAGAAAGTCAATCCGATCGGTTTCCGCCTCGGCGTCATCCGGTCGTGGGACTCCAAGTGGTACGAGGAGAAGAACTACGCCAAGTGGCTGCACGAGGACATCCGGCTTCGTGAGTACGTGAAGAAGAAGCTGGGCCAGGCCGGCATCAGCAAGGTCGAGATCGAGCGTGCCGCCAGCAAGGTGAAGGTCAATGTGCACACCGCGCGTCCCGGCATCGTCATCGGCAAGCGCGGCGCCGGCATCGAGAGCATCAAGAAGGAGCTGCAGGCCTTCACCCAGAACGAGGTCTTCCTCAACATCGTCGAGGTCCGCAAGGCGGAGACCGACGCGCAGCTGGTGGCGGAGAACATCACCACCCAGCTGGAGCGCCGCATCGCCTTCCGCCGCGCGATGAAGAAGGCCATCCAGACGGCGCAGAAGTTCGGCGCCAAGGGCATCCGCGTGGCCTGCTCCGGCCGCCTGGGCGGCGCGGAGATGGCGCGCTACGAGTGGTACCGCGAGGGCCGCGTGCCGCTGCACACGCTGCGCGCCGACATCGACTACGGCTTCGCGGAGGCGAAGACCACCTACGGCAAGATCGGCTGCAAGGTGTGGATCTTCCGCGGCGAGGTGCTGCCGGAGTCCGCCGCCGAAGCCAAGAAGACCCCGCAGCGCACCGGTCCTGCCCGGGTGACGACGGGCGGCGCGACACCCTCGCCGGTGCAGTGACCTTCGACCCTTGAACTCTCCAACTCTCCAACGAGCTCTCCCATGATGCAGCCAGCACGCACCAAGTTCCGCAAGCAGCAGAAGGGCCGCCACAAGGGCAAGGCCTACCGCGGCGGCGATCTCGCCTTCGGGGATTTCGGCCTCAAGGTGATGGAGTCGGGCAGGCTCACGGCACGCCAGATCGAGGCGGGCCGTATCGCCATGACCCGCTTCATCAAGCGCGGCGGCAAGGTCTGGATCCGCGTCTTCCCGGACAAGCCGGTCACCAAGAAGCCCGCCGAGACCCGCATGGGCCACGGCAAGGGCAACGTGGAGGAGTGGCACGCGGTGGTGAAGATGGGCCGCATCCTCTACGAGATGGAAGGCGTGACGCCGGCCATCGCCAAGGAGGCGATGGCCCTGGCCTCGCACAAGCTGCCGCTGCACACCCGCATGATCAGCCGCTCGGCAGAGCTGGGAGCTTGAGATGAAGGCTGCCGAACTTCGGGATTTGACCGTGGAGGAGCTGAACCGCAAGGCGGGCGAGCTCCGCGAGAACCTCTTCAACCTCAAGATCCGCCGCCGCGCCGGCACGCTGGAGAGCACCTCCGACGTGCTCAAGAACAAGCGCGACCTGGCGCGCATCCTCACACTGCTCACCCAGAAGCAGGGCACGAGCAAGGCGGCGCGCAGGGCGAAGACGCCCGGCGCTGAAGGCGCAACGCCCAACCCGCCTGCCGGGAAGAAGGAATAGCAATGTCCGAGAACACCAATCAGGCGCCGCAGGCGCAGCGCGGGCAGCCGAAGAGCCGCATCGGCACCGTGCTCTCCGCGAAGATGACCAAGACGGTGGTGGTGCAGGTCGAGCGCCGCATGAAGCACGGGCGCTACGGCAAGTACCTGACCGAGAAGAAGAAGTACAAGTGCCACGACGAGAACCAGTCGGCGAAGACCGGGGACCGCGTGCGCATCGTCGAGACGCGCCCGCTCTCCAAGGACAAGCGCTGGCGGGTGGCGGAAATCCTGGTCAAGGCGGAAGCCGACGCCCAGGTGAAGGCGGAGGCCTAGCCATGATCCAGACGACCACGGTGCTCGATGTGGCCGACAACTCGGGCGCCAAGAAGGTGGCCTGCATCAAGGTGCTCGGCGGCACCAAGAAGCGCTACGCCACCATCGGCGACGTGATCGTCGTCTCCGTCAAGGAGGCGCTGGTCAACAGCAAGGTGAAGAAAGGCGAGGTCGCCCGCGCGGTGATCGTGCGCACCAAGCGCGAGCTGAAGCGGCCCGACGGCAGCTACATCAAGTTCGACACCAACAGCGCGGTGATGGTCAGCAAGGAGGGCGAGCCCATCGGCACCCGCATCTTCGGGCCGGTCGCTCGCGAGCTCCGCGCCAAGAAGTTCATGAAGATCATCTCGCTCGCGCCGGAGGTCCTCTAGACATGGCCCGCGCAAGCATCCGCATCAAGAAAGGCGATGAAGTCTTCGTGCTCTCGGGGAAAGAGAAGGGCAAGACGGGCAAGGTCCTCGAGATCGACCACGAGAAGCAGCGCGCCATCGTCGAGAAGCTGATGGTGTTCAAGCGCCACTACAAGCGCGGCCGCAACCCGGCGGCGCCCGAGGGCGGCATCGTGGAGAAGAACGGCAGCATCCACATCTCCAACCTGGCGATCGTCGATCCGGAGTCGAAGAAGCCGACCCGGATCGGGACCAAGGTGCTGGAGAACGGCAAGCGCGTGCGCATCGCCAAGCGCAGCGGCGCGCAGATCGATCAGGGTTGAACATGGCCGACGACAAGAAGAAGCCGGAAGAGAAGCAGCCGAAGAAGCACGCCCACGGCGAAGGGCCGGTGACGGACGCCAAGGCGCACGCCGAGGCCAAGACGGGTGGCCAGCAGAAGAAGAAGAGGGGCAGGGAGCAGAAGGCCCCGGCCACCATCCAGGCCGCGCAGGGCAAGGCGCAGGCGCGCGGCGAGCAAGGAGCGCGGCTGGGGACGGCCTACAAGGAGCAGATCATCCCGTCCCTGATGAAGGACTTCGGCTACAAGAACGTGATGCAGGTGCCCAAGGTCGAGAAGGTGGTGGTGAACATGGGCCTGGGCGAGGCCATCACCAACAACAAGCTGATCGAGCAGGCCGAGGAGCAGATGATGGCCATCACCGGTCAGAAGGGCGTCGTCACCCGCTCGCGCAAGAGCATCGCCAACTTCAAGCTGCGCGAGAACCAGCCCATCGGCGTGATGGCCACCCTGCGCAAGGACCGGATGTACGAGTTCCTCGACCGGCTGCTGAACATCGCGCTCCCCCGCGTGCGCGACTTCAAGGGCGTGTCGGGCAAGTCGTTCGACGGGAAGGGCAACTACACGCTCGGCATCAAGGAGCAGATCATCTTCCCCGAGATCAACTACGACCGGATCGAGAAGATCAAGGGCATGAACATCACCATCGTGACCACGGCGAGGAGCGACGAAGAGGGTCGCGCTCTGCTCCGCTACATGGGCATGCCCTTCAGGACGGCATGATGAGGCGGCGCGGAACCGGGTCCCCCGGCGGAACGCTCTTCGATCCGGCGCCTTCCGGCGCCTCCACAAGGGGGGAGCTCGCTCCCCCCTCGACCCCCCAACTTCTCGGCTTCCTCGGGACCGTCGCAATGGAGTCATAAGAATGGCCAAGCTCTCCAAGATCGCGCAGGCCAAGCGCCTGCAGAAGAAGCCGAAGTTCAAGGTGCGCGCGTACTCGCGCTGCGAGCTGTGCGGGCGCAGCCGCGCGTTCCTCAACAAGTTCCAGATGTGCCGCATCTGTTTCCGCAATCGCGCCCTGAAGGGCGAGATCACCGGAGTGATCAAGTCGTCCTGGTAGTCCAACGTTGGTAACGGCGCCGGCGCGCCCACGGGTACGGCCGGCGGAGGTAGTGGCAAATGAGCATGACCGATCCGGTTGCCGATCTGTTGACGCGGATCCGCAACGCACAGCGCGCGGGGCTCGAGGAGCTCGATCTCCCCACCAGCAAGATCAAGCAGCGCATCTGCGACGTGCTGCGCGAGGAGGGCTTCATCCGCGAGGTCTCCGTCAAGCAGGACGCCGTCCAGGGAACCCTGCACCTGGTCCTCAAGTACGACGAGGGCAAGCGGCCGGCCATCAGCGAGATCAAGCGCCAGTCGAAACCGGGGCTGCGCCGCTACGTGCGGCACACCGAGATCCCACAGGTCATGAACGGCCTGGGCATCGCCATCCTCTCCACCTCCAAGGGCGTTCTCGTCGATCGCGAGGCGCGCAAGCAGCACCTCGGCGGCGAGCTCATCGCCACCGTCTGGTAAGGAGCCGACCATGTCTCGCATCGGCAAGCTCATCATCAAGATTCCGGACAAGGTGAAGGTCAACGCCCAGCCGGGCCTGGTCAACGTCGAGGGCCCCAAGGGGAAGGTCTCGCAGAAGCTGGACCGCGAGATGAAGGTCACCGTCGACAAGGGCGAGGTCCGCGTCGACCGGCCCAACGACTCGCGCCGCTCCCGCCAGCTGCACGGCCTGACGCGGACGCTGGTCGCCAACATGGTCCACGGCGTCACCACCGGCTTCGCGCGGTCGCTGGACATCACCGGCGTCGGCTACAAGGCGGAGCTGAAGGGCAAGGAGATCCACCTCGCCCTCGGTTTCTCGCACCCCGTGGTCTATCCGCTGCCGGAGGGCGTGACGGCGGAGTACGACGCCAAGGGCAACCGGCTCACCGTCAAGGGCGCCGACAAGCACCAGATCGGCCTGGTCGCCGCGGAACTGCGCAAGCTGCGCCCGCCCGAGCCCTACAAGGGCAAGGGCATCAAGTACGCCGAGGAAGTCATTCGCCGCAAGCAGGGCAAGACGGGAGCCGCGTAAATGAGCGCCTCGACGAACATGAAGAAGCAGCTGCTGCGGGTGCGCCGCAAGGCGCACATCCGCAAGAAGGTGGAGGGCTCGCAGGAGCGTCCCCGCCTCTCGGTGTACCGCAGCCTGAACCACATCTACGCGCAGGTGATCGACGACGTGACCGGCAAGACGCTGGCGGCCGCCTCCACGCTGTCGCCCGAGCTGAAAGACGGCAAGGGCAAGAAGAAGGACCAGGCCAAGGAAGTCGGCAAGCTGGTCGCCAAGAAGTGCCAGGAAGCGAAGATTCAGGCGGTGGTGTTCGACCGGAACGGCTTCATGTACCACGGGCGGATCGCGGCGGTCGCCGACGGCGCCAGGGAAGGCGGTTTGAAATTCTAATGGCTGCTCCGATCAATCCGAACGATCTCCCCGAGCTGAACGACCGGGTGGTCCACATCAACCGCGTGGCCAAGGTGGTCAAGGGCGGCCGGCGCTTCTCCTTCTCGGCGCTCGTCGTGGTGGGCGACGGCCAGGGGCACGTCGGCGCGGGCCTGGGCAAGGCCAACGAAGTGCCGGAGGCCATCCGCAAGGGCGGCGAGCAGGCGAAGAAGAACCTCTTCAAGGTGCCGCTCGCCGGCAACACCATCCCGCACGAGGTGCTGGGACACTTCGGCGCGGGGCGCGTCCTGCTCAAGCCCGCCGGCGAAGGAACCGGCGTGATCGCGGGCGGCAGCGTGCGCGCGGTGCTGGAGGCGGTGGGCATCCGCAACATCCTGACCAAGTCGCAGGGGTCGCGGAACCCGCACAACGTGGTCAAGGCGGCCCTCGACGGCCTGCGCAGGCTGCGCAGCGCCGAAGAGGCGGCGCGCCTGCGCGGCAAGGATCTCTCCGAGCTGCGCGGCGACGGGCGGGGATCCAAGACCGGAGCATCCAACGAGGAGCTTTCCTGATGTCGCTCAAGGTCAAGCTGGTCCGCGGCATGAGCGGACACACCGAGAAGCACCGCGAGACGCTGCGGGGCCTGGGGCTCACCCGCGTGGGCCGCGAGCGCGTCCTCCAGGACACGCCGGCCATCCGCGGCATGATCAACAAGGTCTCCTACCTGATCGAGTGGTCCGAGACCTCCGACGCCTTCAAGCCTTTCGGCCGCCGCGCCATGTCCAAGGCCCAGAAGGCCGCATCGGGCAAGACAGCGAAGGCGTAGAAGCTTCACCTGAACAGTGTAGGCCTGAGGGCCGAGCGAGCGGGTGAAGACCCGCGGAGAGATCGAAGATGAACGAACTGACCAGGTTGACGCCGCCGCGCGGTGGCGGAGTGAAAGAGAAGAAGCGGGTGGGGCGCGGCCAGGCCAGCGGCACCGGCAAGACCGCCGGCCGCGGCGGCAAGGGGCAGAAGGCCCGCACCGGCAACATGAACTTCATCGGCTTCGAGGGTGGGCAGATGCCCATCCAGCGGCGGGTCCCCAAGCGCGGGTTCACCAACCCGTTCCGGGTGGAGTACGCGCTGGTCAACGTGGGCGATCTCGAGTCGCTCGGCATGGCGGAAGTGGACCTCGACAAGCTGGTTGCGGCCGGCGCCGTCAAGGTGCGCAAGGACGGCCTCAAGATCCTGGGCGACGGCGAGCTGACCAAGGCCGTGTCGGTGAAGGCGCACAAGTTCTCCGCCTCCGCCCGCGAGAAGATCGAGAAGGCCGGCGGCAAGGTGGAGCAGATCGTCATCACGCCCAAGACCACGCCGCAGCAGCGCAAGGCCGTAGAAAAGAAGGCCGCCAAGGCCAAGGCCTGAGTTAAGCTGGCCCTGACAAGGAGCCGTCGTGTCCTTCGCAAACGCCTTCGGAAACCTCTTCAAGATCGCCGAGCTGCGCAAGCGGCTGCTCTTCACCCTGTTCTGCCTCGCGGTCTACCGCGTGGGCGTGTTCGTCACCGCGCCCGGCGTGAACCGGGTGGTGATGAAGAAGGCCATCGAGGCATCCGGCGGCTTCCTCAACCTCTTCAACCTCTTCACCGGCGGCGCGCTGGAGCAGCTGTCGATCTTCGCGCTCGGCATCATGCCGTACGTCAGCGCCAGCATCATCTTGCAGCTGCTCACCGTGGTGGTGCCGACTTTGGAGAAGCTCTCCAAGGAAGGCGAGATGGGCCGCCGCAAGATCACCCAATGGACCCGCTACGGCACCATCATCCTCTCCATCGTCCAGGGCTTCGGCATCGCCCGCTATCTCGAATCGGTGAAGGCCGGCAACGAGAGCGTGGTCCCCGATGACGTCAAGGGCTGGAGCTTCCGCCTGCTCACCGTCATCACGCTGACCGCGGGCACCGCCTTCATCATGTGGCTGGGCGAGCAGATCACCGAGCGCGGCATCGGCAACGGCATCTCGCTGATCATCTTCGCCGGCATCGTGGCCCGCATCCCGCAGGCGGTGGTGCAGACCTGGACCACCTTCCAGGACAAGGCCGAAGGCTCCGACGTGGATCTGCTCATCCTGACCGCGGTGATGCTGCTCACCATCGGCGTCATCGTCTACGTGGAGCGGGCATACAGGAAGATCCCCGTCCATTACGCAAAACGCGTCGTCGGCAGGCAGACCTTCTCCGGCCAGACCACGCACCTGCCGCTCAAGGTCAACATGAGCGGCGTCATCCCGCCCATCTTCGCCAGCTCCATCCTGCTCTTCCCGGCGACGCTGGCCACCTGGATCCCTGCCTTCAAGCCGCTGGCCGACGCCATGACCCGCGGTGGCTGGATCTACGACGGGCTCTACGTCATCGGCATCATCTTCTTCTGCTACTTCTACACGGCGGTGACCTTCAACCCGGTGGACGTGGCCGACAACCTCAAGAAGTACGGCGGCTACGTGCCGGGCATCCGCCCGGGCAAGAAGACGGCCGACTACATCGACCACGTGCTCTCGCGCATCACGTTTGGCGGCGCCATCTACATCGCCGCGGTCTGCGTGCTGCCCAGCGTGCTGATCACCAAGTACAACGTGCCCTTCCAGTTCGGCGGCACCGCGCTGCTCATCGTCGTGGGAGTGGCGCTGGACACGGTGCAGCAGATCGAGAGCCACCTCATTACCCGCCACTACGAGGGGTTCACGGGGCCGCGCGGACCGCGCATCCGCGGCCGCCGCGACAGCATGGGAGCGCCCGCCGCCGCCTAGCGCGCCCGGAGGGGCGATTGTTGTAGGGTTGGGGGCATGCCGGGTATGACTCGAGTTTTGGGGCGCGCGTGAACCTGATCTTCCTGGGACCGCCGGGAGCTGGAAAAGGCACGCAGGCCAAGCGCCTGACCGCGCGTTTCGGCATCCCTCAGCTCTCGACCGGCGACATCCTGCGCAAAGCGGTCGCGGACGGGACGACTCTCGGCAAGCAGGCGAAGGTGCTGATGGACGCCGGCAAGCTGGTGCCGGACGAAATCGTCAACGGCATCGTCGACGAGGCGCTCGCCAGCCCGATGGCCGCGAAGGGGTTCCTGCTCGACGGCTTTCCGCGCACCGTGCCGCAGGCGAAGGCGCTGGACGAGATGTTGCAGCGCCGCGGAAAGCGGATCGATCACGTGATCGACCTTCAAGTGCCGACCGTCGAGTTGCAGCATCGCTTGTCGGGCAGGGAGACGTGCCCCAGGTGCCAGACGACCTACGGACAGGAGACGCCGCCGCGGAAGCCGGGCATCTGTGACAACGATGGTACCGCGCTGGTGGTGCGGCCGGACGACCAGCCCGACCGCATCCTGAAACGGCTCGAGGAGTACCGCACGAAGACGGCGCTGCTCACTTCTTACTACGACACCCGAGGCGTGGTGCGCGCGGTGGAGGGAATGGGTACCGTCGACGAGGTGGAGCAGCGCATTCTCGATGCGCTGAAGAGCTGATGCCAGGCGGAATCGAGATCAAGACGCCCGACGAGATCGCCTACATGCGCGAGGCCTCGCTCATCGTCTACGAGGTGCTGGAGGAGCTGGCGAAGGCCACCGCTCCCGGCGTGACCCTGGAGGAGCTGGACGCCATTGCCGAGCGCGAGACGGTGCGGCGCGGCGGCATCTGCGCCTTCAAGGGGCTGTACGGCTTCCCCAAGAACGTGTGCATCTCGGTCAACGAGCAGGTGGTGCACGGCATCCCCACCCGCCGCAAGCTGGTGGAGGGCGACCTGCTCAAGCTCGACTACGGCGTGATCAAGCACGGCTACTACGGCGACTCGGCGCGCACGGTGGCGGTGGGCAAGGTCTCGCCCGACGCAGGGCGCCTCCTCGAAGAGACGCGGGTCGCGCTGGAGAAGGGCATCGCCGCCATGACGTCTGGCAACCGGATCAGCGACATCGGCGCCGCCATCGAAGCGCACGTGTCGCCCTTCGGCTACGGCATCGTCCGCGACTACGTCGGCCACGGCATCGGCAAGAAGCTGCACGAAGACCCACAGGTTCCCAACTACGGCCCCGCGCTCTGGTCCCGCGGGCAGCCCAACCCGCGCATGCGGCCGGGAATGGTCCTGGCCATCGAACCGATGATCAACCTCGGCACCCACGAGGTGGAGACGCTCCCCGACGGCTGGACGGTGGTGACCCGCGACGGGAAGATCTCCTCCCACTGGGAGCACACCATCGCCGTCACCGAGGACGGTCCCCGGGTCCTCACCCGACCGTAAGGCACGCCCATGACCCTGCTCGCAGCGCTGGTGGCCGCCGGCCACCTCTACCTCTTCCAGTGGCCGGACCAGCCCGCCAAGGCCCTCTTCTTGCTGTCTTCGGAAGGGGAGGAGGCCTGCGGCGTGGGCCCGGTGAACTTCGGTCCCTCGGACAACTCCTGGAGCAGCGGCAGCGGCGGCACGAAGCCCGACTGCGAGTTCCGGCAGTGGGTGAAGCCGGACTCGCTGCTTTCCATCTGGGTGGATGCCGGCAAGACGCAGCCGGGAACGCAACTGGAGGTGAGCTGGACGCTGGCGGGAGGCCACGCCACCGGGAGGCCTCACTCGGGCACGCTCAAGACGGAGCTGGTGGCGATCGCCGATCTGAAGTCGTCTCCCGCGGGACTCCACGCCTCGGCGGCGAAGGTGAAGAGCAACGTCCGCGTCGAGGTGAAGAATGGCGGCACCGTGCCCGTGCTGCTGGGCGACGCGGTCGCGAAGCGGGGCAAGCCCAAGGACGCCTGCCTGGGGAACGGCCCGCAGGCACTGCTGCAGCCCGACGAGGTCTGGGTCGACGAGAGGCCTGGCCTGCTCTCGCCCTCCATGCAGGTG
>DASRTX010000596.1:0-9610 GCA_035655715.1 Myxococcales bacterium
ATTTGCCCGGGCCGCGCGGCAAGGGCTCCGCGCTGGAGCCAGAGGCGCTGCAGGCGCTGCGCGAGGTGGACGCGCTCTGCCTGGTGCTGGGCGCCTTCGACCCGGACGCCGATCCGCTGCGCGACCTGCGCGACTACGAGGCGGAGTTGATCCTCTCCGACCTGCAGGCCGCGGAGCGGCGCCTGCACCGCCTCAGGCAGGAGCGCGACACCGGCGGCGAGACGCACGAGCTGATGCGCGTGAGCGCCCACCTGGAAGGCGGCGCACCCCTGCGCACGATGGAGATGAGCGACGCGGAGGAGCAGGCGCTGCTCCATTTCGGCTTTCTCTCGCGCAAGCCCGTGCTGGCGGTCTGCAACGTCGCCGAGCAGGACGCCGCAGCGCCGCTGGATCTGGAGCTGGTGGCGGCCGCGGGATCGCAAGGCGGGCAGGTGCTGGCCCTCTCCGCGGAGGTGGAATCGGAGATCGCCGAGCTCCCCGCAGCGGAGCAGCCCGACTATCTCTCCTCGCTCGGTCTGACCGAGCCGGCGCGGGCGCGCTTTCTGCGCGCGGTCTACGCGCTCCTGCACCGCATCTCCTTCTTCACCGTGGGCGAGGACGAGGTCCGCGCCTGGACCGTCCGGCAGGGCGACCGGGCGGCGCGGGCCGCGGGGAAGATCCACAGCGATCTGGAGAAGAGCTTCGTCCGCGCCGAGGTGACGCACTACGACGACTTCATCGCCGCGGGCAGCGAGCACAAGGCGCGGGAGACCGGCAAGCTGCGGCTGGAGGGCAAGGACTACGTGGTGCAGGACGGGGACATCCTGCACGTCCGCGCCGGCGCGCAGCGGCGCTGAGGCGGGACCAGCTACTTCTTCTTCCTGGGCGCGGGGCGTTGCGACTTGCGCACCAGCTTTTCCGCGTAGCCCGGACCCTTCCAGCCCAGCACGCGCGCGTCTTTCTGCGTGAAGAAGGTGGTGTCGAGAAAGAACCGCTCGATCTCCTGCCGCATGCGCTGCGGGAGCGCGTCCGGATCGCGAAGGTGCTCGAAGCGGCTCAATCCCAAGGGCGCGAGCACAAGGCGATCGTTGCGCTGCCGCTTTCCGTCTTCCTTCTGGTCCAGCAGCACCGCGCCGATGGGTCGGCAGGGGATGACCACGCCCGGGTAGCTGGGCACGTCGCACAGCACCAGCGCATCGAGCGGATCGCCGTCCTCGGCGCGCGTCCCCGGGACGAATCCCCAGTCGTAGGGATAGGCGAGACCCAGCGGCAGCGCGCGCCCGTATTCGAATGCGCCGAGATCCGGGTCGTACTTGAGCTTGATTCCGCAGCCGCGCGGGGCTTCCACCACCACGCGCACGGCTCCCTCGCCGTCGCGCGGCGGAAGCGTGTGCAGGCGCATGCGCCGATGGTGCGCCCGCGCAGCGCGACGCGCACCATCGCTGCCGCCCGAGCCGTCAGGCCGCCGACAAAGACCGCCGTGCGAAGAGCGGCAGGCAAGTGTGGGCGCAGTCCGCGGTGCCGGTCTCGCCATACCCGTTGCAGGACTGGATCCCGACCGGGTCGCCGGTGGACGCGTCGCGCACCACCGTGCAGCGCACAAGCCGATTGTCGTGCTCCCTGCAGCGGACGGAGTGCGACTCCAGGCGGTACTTCCGATCCGCCGCCAGCCCGGAGAGCCACATCACCACGATGGGGGAGATGGCGACGAGCAGCACGAGCGAGGCGACCCAGTGGCCCTGGCCTGTCATGACGGCCCTCCTTGCGTAGATCGCATTGCAGCTCTGCAAGCCGTGCGCCGCCTGGCCCAGAGAGGGACGCGTATATTTTTCCGGCATCCTCTGCGCTCCTCACCCCTGGGGCGCGCACGGGTTTCGCGGCTGCGGCAATCGGCCCGGGGCCCGACCTTGATTTCGCGCAACCACAGCGCCCACCATGGGCGGAACGGAGGCGCCATGGGCCGATATGAGCAGGTGTACCGCCGCTCCTTGCAGGATCCGGAGGGGTTCTGGGCAGAGGCAGCGGGGGCCCTCCGCTGGCGCCGCAGGTGGGACCGGGTGCTGGACCGCGCGGATCCGCGGCGCCCGCGCTGGTTCGAGGGCGGCGAGCTGAACACGTGCGAGAACGCGCTCGACGCCAACGTGGACGCAGGGCGCGGCGATCAGCTCGCTCTGGTCTGGGACAGCGCCGTCGCCAACCAGACCCTGAGCTTCACCTATCGCGAGCTGCTGCGCGACGTGGCGCAGTTCGCCGGCGCGCTGCGGCGGCTGGGCGTGGAGAAGGGCGACCGCGTGGTGATCTACATGCCGATGGTGCCGCAGGCGCTGGTGGCCATGCTCGCCTGCGCGCGCCTCGGCGCGGTGCACTCGGTGGTGTTCGGCGGGTTCGCCGCGCACGAGCTGGCGGCCCGGATCGAACACGCGACGCCCAAGGCGATCGTCTGCGGATCCTGCGGGCTCGAGCCGGGCCGCACCATCCCGTACAAGCCGATGGTGGACAAGGCCATCGCGCTGTCCAGGCACAAGCCGTCGAGCGTGATCGTGCTCCAGCGGCCGCAGCTGCGCGCCGAGCTTACGAAGGGACGCGATCTCGACTGGGATCAGGCGATCGACGGCGCCGAGCCCGCTGCGTGCGTGCCGGTCGCAGCCACCGATCCGCTCTACGTGCTCTACACCAGCGGCACCACCGGCAGGCCCAAGGGCGTCGTGCGCGACAACGGCGGCCATGCCGTGGCCCTCAAGTACAGCATGGGGGCCATCTTCGACGCCAGGCCGGGCGAGCCCTACTGGGCCGCCAGCGACATCGGCTGGGTGGTGGGCCACTCGTACATCGTCTACGCGCCGCTGCTCAACGGGAACACCACCATCCTCTACGAGGGAAAGCCGGTCGGCACGCCCGACGCCGGCGCCTTCTGGCGAGTCGTGTCGCAGCATGGCGTGCGGACGCTGTTCACCGCGCCCACTGCTTTCCGCGCCATCCGCCGCGAGGATCCGGAGGGCAAGCTGATCCAGAAGTACGAGCCGACCAGGACCCTGCGCGCGCTCTTCCTCGCAGGCGAGCGCTGCGATCCCGAGACCCTCTCCTGGGCACAGCAGAAGCTGCGCATCCCGGTGGTGGACCACTGGTGGCAGACCGAGACGGGATGGCCCATCGCCGCCGATCCCATCGGCATCGAGGCCTTCCCTGTGAAGCCCGGCTCGGCCACCAAGCCGGTGCCGGGTTACGACGTCCAGGTGCTGGACGAGAGCGGCAGCGAGGTGCCGCGCGGGCGGAACGGCGCCATCGCCATCAAGCTGCCCTTGCCGCCCGGGTGCCTCCCCACGCTGTACCAGGACGACGCGGGCTTCGAGCGCGCCTACCTCTCGCGCTACCCCGGGTACTACCTCACCGGCGACGGCGGCTACTTCGACGAGGAGGGCTACCTCTCGATCATGGGCCGCATCGACGACGTGATCAACGTCGCCGGCCACCGCCTCTCCACCGGCGCCATGGAGGAGGTGCTCGCCTCGCACAAGGACGTGGCGGAGTGCGCGGTGGTGGGCGTCAACGATCAGCTCAAGGGCGAGGTGCCGGTGGGCTTCGTGGTGCTCAAGGCGGGCGTGCAGCGCGAGGAAAAGGAGGTGGCCGACGAGCTGTGCGCCCTGGTGCGCGAGCGCATCGGGCCGGTGGCGTTCTTCAAGCAGGCGGCGGTCGTCTCCAAGCTGCCCAAGACGCGGTCGGGCAAGATCCTGCGCGGCACCATCCGCAAGATCGCCGACGGCATCGAGTACACGATGCCCCCCACCATCGAGGATCCGGCGGCGCTGGACGACATGGGGCGCGTGCTCTCGCGCCTGGGATATCCGCGCAGGGCGTGAGCGACGTGCGTGCCGGGAACGTTCCTGCTCACCTGGAACCCGCGGGTGTACGCGTGGAGCGATCTGCGCCGCGACGTCGCGCGGGTGCGGCGGCGCGGCTGGCTGGACACGGACTGGAGCGTGGCCCGAAGCAAGCAAGTGCGGGCAGGCGACCGCGTCTTCCTGCTGCGGCAGGGCGTCGAGCCGCGCGGGATCGTCGCCTCGGGGCGGGCGACGAGCGATTGGTACGAAGGGCCTGGATGGAGGCGCGCCGGCGTGCCCTGCAACTACGTCGACGTGCGCTTCGACGTGCTGCGGGACGCGGAGCGGGAGGCCATCTTGCCGCGCGAGGCGCTGGGGCACGGCATCCTGGGCGAGATGTACTGGGACACGCAGGTCTCGGGCATCCGCATCCCCGCGCACGTGGCCCGCGAGTTGGAGCGGGCGTGGAGGGCGGTGCGCTAGGTGCTGGGGCTGGCATCCCGCGCTATCCTGTCGCTGCCCGTGCCTTCCGACGACGTGGTCCATCTGCGCGCGTACACCCCTCGACTCCGCGCCGCCACGGCCGCCGTGAAGGCGCTGGCCCTGGCCAACCTGCTCGAGCTGGCGGTGCGCTTCGTGCTCGACAGCGTCGAGCCACAAGAATTGGAGCGGTTGCCGCTGCCGCTGCTCGTCCGCCGGGTCGTCCTCTTCACCGTCGCGCCGTGGTTGATCTGGCTGATCGTGCGCGGCTACTGCCGGGCAACGCTGGCGGCGGACGGCTCGACCCTGCACGTGCGCGCGCAATGGGGTTCCAGGGACGTGCCGCGCCCCGCGGCGGGCGTGGCGCGGCCCTGGCGCCTGCCACTGCCCGAGCCCGGCTTGCAGCTGCCGGCCACGAACGCGCCCTTGGGGTTCTCCTGGGACGCGGCACCGCTCGTCGGAGTCGCCACCTCCGACGACGCAGCGGCCCTCCGTCGCATGCGGCGCCTGCACCATCCGGCCATCAAGCTGGTCCTGGTGCCCACGGCGCTCACCTTCGTCCTCTTCCGGCTCCACCAGATCATCACCTACGGCGGCCCGATGGGCGAGGCACGGATCTTCGGGCTCCGGCGCTGGCTGAACACCTTGTTGGGCGTGACGCTGTACTCGTTCTGCACGCTGCTGGTGGTGGCGGTGGCGCTGCGCTCGTGCATCGAGATCGTCGCGCTCCTCACCTCGCGGCTGCCGCCGCCGTGGGCGGGAAGGACGCGGGTCGCATTGGAGGCGGCGGGAGCGACTCTTTATTATGGCGGCCTTCTGGCCCTGGTGGTGCTGCGTCTTGGCCTTTGAGCCCCAGGACCGCCGCGCTAGATTGCCGGAACGATGACTTCCGGACAGCGTGCCGCCTGCCGCAAGCTGCTCGAGGAACGGAGGCGCGAGGCCCTGGCGCAGGGCCCCGCGCGCGTGGAGCCGAACCGGCGCGACGCCAGCGAGGTCGGCGTCGCCGACGAGGACGCGCAGGCCCTCTCCGAGATGCTGCAGTCCATCAACTCGCAGCGGAACAAGGGCAAGGCCGAGCGCGTGGCCCTCATCGATCGGGCCCTGCGCAAGGTGGACGAGGAACCCGACCAGTACGGCCTGTGCGAGGAGTGCGGAGACGAGATCGCGCCGCGGCGGCTCCAGGCCATGCCCGAGGCCACCCTCTGCACCGAGTGCCAGTCCGCGCGCGATCCCCGCCGCGGCGGAACGCGCCGCAAGGTCACCGACTACCGCTAGCTCTCCTGCCCTGCAGGCAACGGCGATCGCGCGCGCATCGACGGTGAAAAGAATTTTCTATACAGTCCGCCTCCCCATCGGAGGTGACCATGGTTCGCGCATCCTTCCTCGCGGTCGCTGCGGCTCTCGGTTTCGCGGCGGCCGCCACCGCGGCGCCGGTGAAGCTTGGCGTCATCAACTCATTGACCGGGCCCGAGGCCCCCATCGGCGAGGACATCAGCAACGGCATCAAGCTCGCCCTCGAGGATCTGAAGAAGAAGGGCATCGACGTGCAGGTGGTCTGGGAGGATGACACCGGCAAGCCGCAGGTGGGCATCAGCGCCATGGAGAAGCTTGCCACCCGCGACAACGTCACCGGCGTGGTGGGCGCCTACACCTCCGCCGTCACCAGCGTGGTGGCGAAGAGCGCGGAGCGGCTCAAGATCCCGCTGGTCAACCCGGTCGCGTCCAAGGAGGAGATCACGCGCCAGGGCTACAAGCACGTGTTCCGCGTCTCCGCCACCACCAACGACTACGCCGGCGTGCTGCTCGACATGGCCACCTCCTTCGGCCAGCCCAAGACCATCGGCATCCTCAACGAGAACACCGACTTCGGCGTCTCCGGCGGCCGCAGCGCGGAGGAGATCGCGCAGAAGAAGGGCCTCAAGGTCGTCTTCCACGAGGGGTACTCGAAGGGGTCGCCCGACTACCGCTCCACCCTGGTGAACCTCAAGAACGCCAACCCCGACATCGTCTTCATGGTCTCGTACGTGGCCGACGCGATTCTCTTGATGCGGCAGTCGCGCGAGATCGGCCTCTCGCCCCAGGCCTTCCTCGGCGCCGGCGCCGGCTTCTCCAACGCGCAGTTCGCCAAGGAGGGCGCCGTCTCGCACGGAATCTTCTCCAGCACGCAATGGACGTCCGCCGTGTCGTGGCCCGGCACCAAGGAGTTCGCCAAGGTCTACGAGGAGCGCTACCACAAGCCGGCCAGCTATCACGCCGCCACGGCTTACACGGCGATGTGGATCCTGGCGCAGGCGGCGGCGCAGGGAAACGGCGACCGGGAGAAAACCCGCGAGGCGCTCGATTCCGGCAGCTGGGAAACGCTGGACGGCACCGTCAAGTTCGCCGACTACGACGGGTACACCAACCAGAACAAGCACCAGATGCTGGTCGAGCAGATCCAGAACGGGAAGTTCGTCACCGTCTGGCCCAAGGACCTGGCCACCGGCAAGCCGCTCTGGCCCTTCCCCGGCTGGAAGTAACCGCTCAAACCGGTCCGGCGGCGGGCAAGTCGCCGCCGGGCCGGTTGTGGGAAAACAAACGGCGTGCCTCCGGCAGAGTCGTTAAGTTGAGCGCTCCCGATGAACACTCCAGGCGTGCTTCCGTCCATTCAAAGCCTCGTCGAGTCGAACGAGCTGCGGGTGCTCACCGACAGCGTCAAGGATTACGCCATCTTCGTGCTCGATCACACCGGCAGGGTGATGACCTGGAACCGCGGCGCGCAGAACATCAAGGGATATTCTCCCGCGGAGATCATCGGCGAGCATTTCTCCAGATTTTACACACCCGAGGACCAGAAGGCCGGCCGGCCGGCGAAGCTCCTCGCCGATGCGGCGCGCGAAGGGCGGGTCGAGGACGAAGGCTTCCGCGTTCGCAAGGACGGCACCCGCTTCTGGGCCGACGTGATCATCTCCGCACTGCGCACCGAGCAGGGCGAGCTGCGCGGCTTCGTCAAGGTGACGCGCGATCTGACCACGCGCCGGATGGCCGAAGAGCAGCTGCGCGAAAGCGAAGAGCGCCTGCGGCTGATGATCGACAGCGTCAAGGAGTACGCCATCTTCATGCTCACGCCCGAGGGCCGCGTCTCCACCTGGAACCTGGGGGCGGAGCGGCTCAAGGGCTACACCCAGGCCGAGATCGTCGGGCAGCACTTCTCCCGCTTCTACCCGCCGGAAGAAAACGCGCTAGGAAAGGCCCAGCGGGAGCTGGAGATCGCGGCGCGCGAGGGACGATTCGAGGAGGAAGGAATCCGCGTCCGCAAGGACGGCACCCGCTTCTGGGCCAACGTGGTGCTGAGCGCGGTCCGCGATCACCAGGGCCGACTTCTCGGGTTCGCCAAGGTCACCCGCGACATGACCGACCGCCGTCGCGGCGAGGAGGAGACGGCGCAGCGCGCCCGGCAGCAGGCGGCGGTGGCCGAGCTGGGCCTCTACGCGCTCCAGACCGGCGATCTGAACGCGTTGCTGGAGCGCGCCATCCTGAGCGCGCGCAAGGTGCTGGGGCTGGAGGAGATCGCCATCGTCAACACGCCGTCGGACGGGGATCACATCCAGGTTCCCATCCACGCCAGCGACCGCAAGGCTGACGCCTACGGTTACCTGACGGTCGCCCGCCGCTCGTTGACCGGCGGCGACACCAGTTTCCTGCAGGCCGTTGCCAACGTGCTCGCGGCCGCCATCTCCCGCTCCGAGATGGAGCAGCAGCTCCGCTCCGCCGAGCGCGCCAACAGCGAGGAACGGGCCAGGACCGAACAGGCACAGCAGGCGTTGCGGCAGCGTGACGAGTTCATCTCGGTGGCGGCGCACGAGCTGCGCACGCCGCTCACCGCGCTGCACCTCAAGCTGCAAGGGCTTGAACGGAAGATGCGCGGAAGCGACCGCAAGGAAGCGGCGCAGGTGACCGCGGCGGTGCGCCAGACCGATCGGCTGGCGCGGCTGATCGATCGCTTGCTCGACGTGTCGCGCATCTCGCAGGGCCGCCTGGAGATGACGCGCGAGGAGTTCGACCTCGCGGCCATGGTGCGGCAGGTGGCAGAAGATTTCCGCGAACCCGCCGAGCAGGCGCAGGCGCCGCTCGAGCTCGAAGTGCCGGAGGCGCTGGAGGGCTGCTGGGATCGGCTTCGCCTCGAGCAGGTGCTGGTGAACGTCCTCTCCAATGCCGTCAAGTACGGCGGCGGACAGCCCATCCAGGTGAAGCTCTCCGGCGACGAGGAGCGCGTGCGTTTCGAGGTGGCCGACCGGGGCATCGGCATCAGCCCCGAGGACATCGGGCGCATCTTCGGCCGCTTCGAGCGCGCCACCTCCCTGCGCCACTACGGAGGCATGGGGCTGGGCCTCTACATCAGCCGCCACATCGTCGAGGGGCACGGCGGCACCATCTCCGTCTCCAGCGAGCAGGGAAAGGGATCCACCTTCGTGGTGGAGCTCCCCCGCTTCGAGACGGTGGTCCGGCCGCGCGCCGCCCAGGTTCGGGCATGACCGATCGGGAGTGCGGCAGGACGGTCCTGGTGGTCGAGGACGACAAGGACATCCGCGACACCATCGCCGAGATCCTCCAGGACGGCGACTACCACCCGTTCGTGGCTGCGAACGGCGAGGCGGCGCTGGCCGCCCTGCGCATGGCCGATCCCAAACCCTGCGTCATCCTGCTGGACGTGATGATGCCGGTGATGGACGGCAAGACGTTCCGCATCGAGCAGCGCAGCGATCCCGCGCTCAACGACATCCCGGTGGTGGTGCTGAGCGCGCACGCCGACGCGACTTCCGCCGCGGCGGAGATGAAGGCGGAGGGTTTCCTCAGGAAGCCCGTCGACCTCGACAAACTGCTCGACACCATCGAGAAGTGGTGCGTGGCGGATTGATCAGGTCGCGCTCACAGCGGGCACGCGGATGGCGCGGTCCACGCGCTGGTAGATCGCGTCGGCCAGCAGTGTGAGCCAGTACGTCATCGCCACCAGCAAGAGGAGCAGCGCCCAGTACTGCGGCCACGAGCAGCGGTCGCGGAAGAAGCGATCGAAGGAGAGCCCGAAGATGCGGAAGAAGAGCAGCATCTCGTGGAAGAAGTAGGCCGCCAGCGACGAGGTGCCGAAGACCTCGACGAAGCGCACCGGCGCCGACGTCCTCCATGCTCCTTGCCAGCGCTGCTCCGCCGCCAGGAGCAGCAGCGCGATCAGGCAGACCTGCGTCCAGCGCCGGGCGGCATTGGCCGGGTTGGTCACCCAGAACTCGTGCGGCGGATAGGCCGCGGCCAGCCGCGGCGTGGCGATCCACAGCCCGATCCCCAGCAGCGCAAGGCCC